>DFBP01000133.1:6427-9563 GCA_002366685.1 Rhodobacterales bacterium UBA3077
GCCCATTAAAAATCTCCTATGACCAACGCAATTAACATTCTAGTCGTGGTGCTTGAAATGGCGCAAACCGTGTAAAAACCCAGTTTTTATTCGTTTTAGCGCTTGCCTCCAACCAACTTGGAGGCTTTTTTTTTGCCACTTAGAATCAATCAGGGCCGCGGCCCGAAAATGGAGAAAAGCCAATGTCTCGCGAGATGACCGGAGCCAAAATAGTAGTTGAAGCGCTGAAAGAACAAGGCGTGGATACAGTGTTTGGATACCCCGGGGGGGCCGTGCTACCCATTTATGACGAATTGTTCCAACAAAACGATATAAAGCACGTTTTGGTGCGCCACGAACAAGGTGCGACCCATGCGGCAGAGGGCTACGCCCGATCAACCGGTAAACCCGGTGTTGTTCTGGTTACGTCAGGTCCCGGGGCAACCAATGCAGTAACAGGTATGACTGACGCGTTGATGGATAGCATCCCTATGATAGTGCTAACCGGACAGGTGCCAACTTTTATGATCGGTAATGACGCCTTTCAAGAGGCGGACACCGTTGGCATCACCCGCCCCTGCACAAAACATAATTGGCTTGTTAAAGACACGGCCGAACTCGCCGAAACCATCCATCAGGCATTTCATATTGCCACTTCGGGGCGCCCGGGGCCGGTATTGGTTGATATCCCGAAAGACACTCAATTCGCGTCCGCACCGTATAAAACGCGCGCCAAGTCCCCCACCGGGCACTATAATCCACAGGTTAAAGGCGATATTGATGAAATCACCCGCGCCGTTGAGGCGCTTGAACGGGCTGAGCGCCCGATTATTTATTCAGGTGGCGGCGTTATAAACTCCGGCGTTGCCGCGAGCCAGCTTTTGCGAGAGTTGGTCGCGAGTACCAACGCTCCGATCACCTCAACCCTTATGGGCTTGGGCGCCTACCCTGCATCTGGCGATAACTGGTTGGGTATGCTGGGAATGCACGGCACAGTCGAAGCCAACCTCGCTATGCACGATTGTGACTTTATGCTCTGTGTTGGGGCACGATTTGACGACCGGATCACCGGTCGCACGGATGCCTTTAGCCCTGACAGTTTCAAGGTTCATATGGATATCGACCCTTCGAGCATTAATAAAATCATTCACGTCGATGTTCCCATTATTGGAGACATTGGGCATATTCTGGAAGATATGCTCAAAGTATGGAAAGCCCGGGGGCGTAAAACCAGATCAGAAGCCGTCAAGAAGTGGTGGGCTGAAATCAAGGGGTGGCAAGCCACCAAGTGTTTGGATTTCACCAATTCAGAGAAGGTGATCAAACCCCAGCACGCGTTGCGAAGGCTGGAAGCGCTGACCAATGGGAAAGACCGCTATATTACGACCGAAGTTGGCCAGCATCAGATGTGGGCCGCTCAGTATCTCGGGTTTGATGACCCGCACCGGTTTATGACCTCGGGCGGGCTTGGCACCATGGGATACGGATTGCCAGCTTCCGTTGGCGTGCAAATGGCCCACCCTGAAAGCCTGGTGATCAACATCGCGGGGGATGCTTCATTCCTGATGAATATGCAGGAAATGGGCACGGCGGTGCAGTTCAACCTTCCGGTAAAGCAGTTCATTCTGAACAACGAACGCCTGGGGATGGTCCGCCAGTGGCAGCAATTGCTGCATGGTGAGCGGTATTCTCATAGCTGGTCAGAGTCCCTGCCAGACTTTGTGAAACTCGCGGAAGCCTTTGGTGCCAAAGGGATTTTGGTAGATGATCCTGCTGATCTTGATGAAGCAATCAAAGAAATGCTCGCTTATGATGGACCGGTAATCCTCGATTGTGTTGTGGAGAAACATGAAAACTGCTTCCCGATGATCCCGTCAGGCAAAGCGCATAATGAGATGATCCTTTCTGATTCAGAAACCGAGGGTGCAATCGATGCCAAGGGTTCAACCCGGGTCTAGCCTATGCAACCGCTGCTCTATTTCAGCTACGGGATGACCAAAACAGGTTCAACGCTTGCGTTCCAGATGGTGCGCAGCGCGTTGGACCTTTGCGGATATCCGCAGGATAGGGTAGATCTCGATGTAGTCGATTCAAATTTACGCCAAAACTTTGTGAACCACATTTCAGATCAACAATTAGAACAACTAAAGTCGGAAGCGAAAAACCGCGGCTATCCTATTGTTCTAAAAACACATACCCGCCCTGACCCCTGTATTGTAAAAATGATTCAGAGCGGTGAAGCCATCGCACATGCAGGATATCGTGACCCGCGCGATATGGTGCTGTCCATGCTCGACCACGCAGAAAAATCACGCGCCGAAGGGCTTAGCGGCTTTGGCGAACTCAAAACAATTGAACAAACGCTTGAAAATATTAGGGGACAATTCAATACACTCACCGCATGGCTCAGACTACCCGGCACAATGCCTCTCTACTTCGAAGACATCGCATTCGATACGGTCCGGCCAATGAAAAAAATACTGGAACGTCTCAAGCTAAAATTTGATCCGGATTTGCTTTCGGACATTGTTTTAAAACAACGCTTTACACAAAGAAATAAGGGGGTCCGTTTTCGGTATCCTAATGAGATGAGCGCGGAAAACTCAGCTCTAATTGCCCACGAATTCGAGCCATTTATTTCGCGATTTATTGACAACCGCCACATGCTGGCAACTGATGGCCGCGTCCTCCTCCCGCCTCCGGATCATTTGCGAATAACAGCCCCTGTTTGACTAGACTTTACCGACGAATACCGCCATCCTGTGCCCGATTAAAAAAGGAAAAATGCCATGACCGCCCTTAGCCTAAAACAAGGTGCCAGCCGAAAAAGCGCCTACGATCTGAAAAATCCGCTGGATGAGCGTGAAGAAACCCACACGCTCGCGGTTTTGGTCGACAACGAAGCCGGCGTTTTGGCGCGTGTAATCGGGCTTTTTTCGGGGCGAGGATATAATATTGACAGCCTTACTGTCGCTGAAACGGACGCTAAAGGCCATCGCTCCCGGATTACAATTGTAACGACCGGAACAGCGGCTGTTATCGAACAAATCAAAGCACAGCTCGGGGGGATCGTGCCGGTTTACAAGGTGAATGATCTTACCGTTGACGGCCCCTCTGTGGAGCGCGAAATGGCTTTGCTAAAAGTGGCTGGCAAAGG
>DFBP01000100.1:0-722 GCA_002366685.1 Rhodobacterales bacterium UBA3077
ACCCGAAAAATACGCTGGAAGACGGCTGTATTCGAAGAGGACACGAAAAAAGCCGAGTCTTTGGTGTGAAACACCCCGGTCGGGGCAGTATCGTTGCTTGAATTCCCAACGCGAGACGGCTCGACACCATTCATTAAATACTGCATCGACCCATAGCCGACCATAGTCATCGAGGTGTCGTAAAGAGAAACCTCGACACGTTGACCTCCACCGGCACGTTCACGCCTAAACAAAGCGGCCATTATTCCATTTGCAGCCATCAGCGCCGTAGAACTGTCCATGATAACGGGTTGGACCCTCACACCGTCGCGGTCTGGATAGCCGTTGAACGACATAAAGCCACTTTCTGCCTGCACAACGGTATCAAACCCCAACCGATCAGCATGAGGTCCGCTACGGCCATAGGCCGAAACAGAAGCATATATAATATCTGGGTTGAACGCCTTCACATCATCATAGCCAAGCCCAAACCGTTCCATCACGCCGGTTGAAAAATTTTCGACCAGCACATCGGCTGTTGCGAGCAATTCCTTAACAATCGCCAATCCGCCCTCAGATTTAAGGTTCAGTACGATGCTCTTTTTGTTGCGGTTGGCCCAAAGGAATGGTGATCCTTGCTCCTCCAAAGCCGGGTCGGCGGGCGGAAATTGGCGGAAGTCGTCCCCTTTCGGGGATTCAATTTTGATGACATCGGCCCCAAGATCAGCCAGCAGCATAGTGCT
>DFBP01000100.1:814-2916 GCA_002366685.1 Rhodobacterales bacterium UBA3077
CGCCATTTTCGGTCTTCGCGGATTGGGCTCCGGTGTCTGCCTGTTCTGATTTTGCAGGCATGCCGCCCCCTAGTTTTGCTAATAGCCGTATTAATCCCAATATACAGGATAATTTGCAATAAACAAGCGCCAACTACATCTGTTACAATGTTTTTGCGCCATGCTTGCAATAACCGCGTGATCTCACTATTTAGGATTGTTAACATTCATTCTGTCACAAACATTTACGTTTGCGCGAACATGGAGCAATATCGTTCATGCTGAAATCACCGGGTCAAAAACAAAGTAGCGCCGACAAGGTTCTGCAAATCCTGGATTTTTTTACAGAAGAAGCACCTGCTTGGACGGTTGAAATGTTGATGGCCGAACTCGGCAGCACAAGAGCCACTACCTATCGTTATGTGAAAGCACTTTACGATGTCGGCTTCTTGGCGCCCGGGGCGAACAGTAGTTATGTGCTTGGTCCCCGGATCATTCAGCTCGACCGCCAAATCAGGCGCTCTGATCCACTGCTTCAAATTGCTCTGCCCGTGCTCGAAAAAGAAACATCACCGCTTATCGGAGCCAAAAACATCAGCAGTTTTTACGGAGATAAAGTTCTATCCATTTACGTTGAGCGTTGCGACCCCGACATTTTCCTAACCATGGAGCGCGGACGAGTGTTTTCGCTGATATACGGCTCCCCATCGCGGATTATCCTGGCATACCTGCCACCCTACCAGATGAATAACTTCTACACCTCCAATGCGGAAGAGGTCGCAAAAGCCCAGCTCGGAGACTCTTGGGAGGAGTTTCGAAAGTCAATGCGTCGCGTGCGTCGCCAAGGCTACTGTGTGGGTAACAGAATGAACCCGGCCGTTTTTGGCGTTTCGGCACCGATCTATCACGATAAGTCGGTGGTGTCGGCGAGCCTGACCTATACTCGCCGCATCGATATCACGACCGAAGAGCAGAATATTGAACTCGCTGCCCAAGTAGTTGCGGCCGCCGATAGGATTTCTAAACGCCTGATCGCTTATGAGCCAGAAGACGGCGCGCTCGGACCTGTGTTTACGACACCGCGCCTACCTCCTGCCTGACGAGGGCCATTCACGAAAGATGGCTCCGGGCAGCGAAGAGGGGCCCATCTTCATAGGACAGCACGACAAGTTCAACCGGTTTATCTAGGGCCGTATCGTCCAGAACTTTCGTTGCGATGCGTATCCCTTCCTCCAAATCGACAATGCCGACCTTGTAGGGCAGATCCCCCGAGAAAACTGCGGGGCCGGCGTGGACGGTTGTAACAGAATAAAGCATCCCGCGGCCGGTTAGCTCAATCCATGAAACTTTGTTCGACCAACAATGTGGGCAAAACGGCTTGGGTGGAAAGCTGGGGCGGTTACAGTCGTCGCAGCAGGTTGTGCGGAAATAACCGCTGGTTAAGCCATCCCAAAACGACTTGGTAAAATCACTCATCCGGGGCGGATATGCACGGAGGCCTTCGGTCTGAATTATTGGCAAACTCATGCTACGGCCTCCAGAATATGGACCATCGCCGCGTTATAATTTCCCAGTTCTGTACAGGCGAGCGCCAACTCGGCCTGATCGACCTGCCGCTTTCCGCCGCGCCCGCGAAGTTGCTCCAGCAGCTCGAAATAGCTGTATAGGGCCGTAACATAGGCCGGGTGCCCTCGTGATAGAAGCCCGCCTGATGTGCAGATAGGAATCCGGCCACCAAGTGCGGTTTCACCGCTGGCGGCTTGCTGCGCGCCCTGCCCCCTAGGACAGAGGCCAAGCGCTTCGGCGACCAGTACCTCTACGATTGTGCAAGGGGCATAAACCTCAGCTAGATCAAGGTCTGAAGCACTTATTCCCGCATCGGTGAATGCCTTCTTTCCAGCCCTCTGCGCGGCTTGAAACGAAATCATGTCATTCGGGATTTCACTAATCTGATGGGCGCCTTCGTGAAAGAAGCCTTCGCCGCGGATATTGACATAGGGCCGCCCGGTTGACTTTGCGATATCCTCCTCTGCGACAACCAAACAGACCGCTCCATCGCCTCGTCCTGGGACTTCAAATAACCCAAGGGGCTCGACGATTGGCCGCTGTGATAGAACATCCTC
>DFBP01000100.1:3032-3625 GCA_002366685.1 Rhodobacterales bacterium UBA3077
TCCATCGCGTACCAGGAGATGGGTGTATATCCAAAGGGCACATGGAAATCTACGTCCCCAGTGGCGCGCATTGACGACATCATGTGCTCATGCGAAGGCGTGCCGGTTTCAAAGTTGATTCCGAGGGCAAGGGCGACCTTGGTGCGCCCCAACCGGACCTGATCCACCGCGACCTGAAAGGTAAGCGCGGGTGTCATACCATTGCCCATAACCTCCATCACAAGGCCATCACATGGCAAGCGCATATAATTCGCCATGAAGGTCGCAAAATATTTCTGTTGGGTATAAGGCCGTGGCAAGGTGAAGATCATTGAGCCTACATCTTCTTTTTCTAGCCCTGCATCCTCTAGCGCCTCCACAACAAGCTTTGCCAAAACTTCATGTTCTAGATGCTGCGTCCCCGCATCTGACAAGCCCTGAAGCTTCCCGACAGGCAGTGCCGCACCACCAAGAATGGAAACTCTGTTTTCACCCATCTTCTGTCCTCCTCTGGATCTAGCCCTCGCGCAGCGGGGCTTCCGCAGATATACAGCTTTTTTGCAGGCATTGTAAATAGTCTCGATATATGGGACTATTATAGTATATCATATTTA
>DFBP01000070.1 GCA_002366685.1 Rhodobacterales bacterium UBA3077
ACGCTATCACGAGAGCCTGAACAACGTTACGCCGTCAGACGTCTACTTCGGGCGCGCTCAAGCCATTCTAAACAAACGGGAAAGGATCAAATACAAAACACTCGAGACTCGGCGCTTGCAACACCGCAAGTTCGCCGCATAATGAAACCAACCAGATGAGCCAGATACTCTCTTAGTTTAAATAGCCTCTGGACCCAAAAACTCTGATGACGGACAGTCCGGTATTCCACAGCAAGCATGTCTATCGACAATATTGGGACAGTTGAACTGAACCTTAAGCGACTTGTTGGTGACTTTCCTCGTCTTGTTGAACGCATCGCTGACATGATCAATTTCCTCGGCGAGGTTGTAATTGCGGGAGTTGAAAACCCATGAAGCATTTTGACCCTAAAAATATTGGCACCATGCTTACCGTGAAAGAAGCGGCTGCGTTCATCCATCCTTTGGTCAGCCCAAATACCATCCGTGATGCGATTCATAATCGAGGCTTGAAGGCTGTGAAGCTAGGTCGGCGCTACTTCATAAATATAAATGAAATTACGAGGTTTTTAGAATGCCAAGAGAACGCAAGCCAGCCAGACTATACCAACGAAAAGATGACAAAGCTTGGGTCATCCTCGATGGAGGAAAGCATCACCGGACTGGATATGGCGATGGCTGCCGTGAACAAGCTGAACAAGCGCTAAGCGAGTATTTGGTTCGGAAGGCCATATCATACTCAGAGCCGACATCGCCAAGCCAGATTTCTATGGGTTTGATTTTGGCCCAGTATGTTGAGGGGAAGTCTGGGAAAGTCAGCGACCCAGAGCGCTTGAAATATGCGATTGCTGCCTTGGCTCCTTTCTGGGGCAACTTAACGGCAGACAAAGTTTCTGATATAACATGCAGAGATTACGAGATGGCGCGGGGCGTTGCGAGTAGCACTGTCCGCAGAGAGCTTGGTGTGCTGCAAACTGCAATCAACTATTCAATTAAACGCGGTGTTTTATCTCAGCAAATAAACGTAACGCTGCCATCACACGGCAAACCAAAAGAACGTTATCTGACACGTTCGGAGCTTGCCTCATTGTTGTGGCATTCACCTAAACATTTGCGGAGGTTTGTTCTTATTTCGATCTATACGGGACGCCGCAAAAGGGCTGTTCTGGATTTAAAATGGAAACCCAGTGCCAATGCTGGTTGGATCGATCTGAATCGGGGCATGATTCATTTTTTGGGGACTGAAGAGATTGAGAATTATAAGCGTAAAGGATCGATACTCATTCCCCCAAAGCTATTATTGCACCTGAAGATTTGGTGTGACCCAAAGCAGCCGAGTGTCATCACGTATAATGGCCGTTCAATCAAAGATGTGAAAAAGGCGTTTGCAATTGCTTGTGATAATGCAGGCATCGAGGGGGCGACACCGCATACTCTTAAACATACGGCGGTTACTCTTGGTTTCCAATCTGGACTGACAATGGCAGATGCCACAGATTATTTTGCGACCACGCAGGAAACACTTGAGCGCGTTTATAAGCAGCATTCACCGTTGCACAATAAAGCCGCCATGGGGCCAATGCAGCGGTTGGGTAAGTAATTTCGCCGCCTTATCGTTTGATGGAAAACTACCTACGCGGGCGTTATTATCTGCATGAAAGATGCGTCTCTCATTTCTAATAAGTCCAATTTGCACCAACAATTTTTGCGTATAATCAAAACACGATCAAGAAATAACTGTCTAATAATTATCTTGCAACCAATTGATATTGCTAAAATAATATAACCGTCCTTTGGCTATTCGCACTGCAAAATCAAAACCCAATTAAGAAATCATGCCCATGAAGGAATATATCCAGCCCTCGGATGATCTGGGTCTGCAACCTTGATGAAATTTGCGTTTAGTGTCTGTTTAATAACGGCGGAAGCTTGGGCCGCATTACTTGGCTTTATGCCAAAACGTTCACAAAGAGTCGCGTTTTTCATCCGATCACCTGCAAGGAATTTCAATACTGCATGGAAATAGCAAGCGCGAATACGCTCATCTACTGTCATATTTGCAAACGTTCTAGGGCCGTAAAGAATTGCCTGCATGGATTGTTCACCAGCTTTAAATAATGGTGGGGGTAGCTGAAATAACTCGACCTGTGAAATCACTTTATCTAAGCCGCTACCTTGTTCTTCGCAAATTCCCATTCTCCGCATAAGTGAAGCTAACGCCTCATTCCGAGAACGTGGCGGCAAGTCAATCATACGGTCCAGTTGCATTAGAGGAATACCGGGATTAGTAATTTCAATTCGGTCGGAAAATAATTCGATTTGTGGCCCCATGCCAGTAATCGTCATGTCTTGATGGATCAAAGCATTTGCAACTAACTCCCTGATTGCCAGTTCAGGGAATAGAGGTTGTGATTGTCTTAGTGCCTGCCCAATATGTTCATTCTCAGGAAGTAGACCATTTATGAAATCAATCAGTCCCTCGAAACCTGCAGCATACCCTTTAACTCCGTCATGCCGCTTGGTTACCGTAGCGGTTTTATCTCTTCCATCATAGGCAATGAATCTTACTGCTTTGCGTTCAATTGCGGGTCCAAATTGCGATAATTTTTGAGCAAATAGAATTGCTCCCAAATTGGTAATATTCCACTTTCCACCAACATCTTTAGTGATGAGTTGATCGGCAGACATAAATTCTAAAATGCCGTCACGATTGTCGGGCAAAGGATGATTGATCAGGCGAAAATACGCTGCATAATCGAGAACCTCTAGAACATGGTCACTTGTAACATACTGATCCGCAACCCCGTTCTCCCATGTATATGGGCGCATTTGCTCTATAAGTTGTTGATACCTTTCAGGGTAATCAGACAATTTCGGAGTCGCACTACCAATTCGGATGTAAGCAGTTCCAGAAAATGTTACTGGGGCAGATGTCGCTGCTGGGATTTCTAGCAATACCACTCGACCATCTGGGTGATTTACCGTTCGAAAATTGAATGGAACACTTGGCTGCAATTGGTTTGCCAGCCAAAGGTCAAACACCTGTGCTCCCACTGTTTTTGCATTTGGGTCAAAAGTTGTCCCTACAACATCATGTGTGCCGTCTTCCACGCCCCAAATGACATATCCTTGGTTTTCACCATCCACACGCGCAGCATTCGAAATAGCCGAACATAGCTTCCCGATCATTTCGTGCGCGTCATTATTACGTTTGAACTCTACGCATGACGTCTCTGCTGGAAGATTTCTAATATGGTCAACTAGGTCAATATCACGTTGTGCGGTCATGGCTTGCAATCGATTGTAGAATTTTAAAAAATCATCACACATTATGTGCAGCTAATAAAGGTCATATCCTTTTGTGCGCAATACCACCAGTTCTACAATTGCATCAACGTCTCTGAATAAAGGTGAAACTGGACTATTCAAAGTAAATGTTGCTCTCAACAGTCAATTGCATTTCTGTAAATCGGGTATAATCAGATATGAAAACGGATATTTGGAACTGAATTCGAGTTAGCGAGCCGAGCACAACCTTGCCCCAAAGCATATTAAAACTGGTCACTGATATTTGTGAGTAGATTGAATCACGGAAAAGCACGGGCTACGTGGTATTTGAAGGTATGATTTTGGACAAAACTGGCTTCAAAATCCCACTTAAAAGGGTGAAAAACACCATGAAACGTTGCGGGTATCGTTGCGGAAATGAAGGAGGAAGGAATACTAAATCTGTTAAGTCATTGATTTTATTGGTGCACCCGACAGGATTCGAACCTGTGGCCTCTGCCTTCGGAGGGCAGCGCTCTATCCAGCTGAGCTACGGGTGCCTAGAGGCGGGGTATACGTCAGTGAAAAGCCGAGTGCAATCGGGATATTGTGTTGTAGTTGATGGCAAACTCTGGTCTTTTGCCGCCGGATTAAGATTTCAGGCGAGGGTAGCGTGGTTAACGTTTTAGGCATCGTTCAAGGCGGGCGGCTTCAATACGAGGCATTGCTGTTTATGGCCTCGTTTCGGAAGTATCACGGTGAAGAAAAATTCAAGGTTTATCTGGCGGAACCGCAGCCGGGCGGCCTCTGGGATTTTGACCCTCGGGTGCAGGATGAAGCGACGCGGGCGATGCTGGTGGATTTAGGGGCCGAAATTGTGCCGCTGCATTCTAAGGTATTTGGATCGAACTATCCGCAGGGTAACAAAATCGAGGCCTTGGCATTATTGCCCGAGGGCGAGCCGTTCATATTCTTTGACACAGACACGCTATTTACGGGGGCGCTGGATGCTGTGCCATTCGATTTCGACGTGCCGAGTGCGTCTTCGCGGTGTAGCGGCACTTGGCCAGTACCTGATCTTTACGGACCGGGATATGCGGATATTTGGCAGTCACTTTACGACAAGTTCGGGTTGGATTTTGAGTCGTCTTTGGACTTGGATCAGCCTGACGAATACTGGCAACGGTACCTCTATTTCAATGCCGGGTTTTTCTATTACAGATGTCCCAAAGCGTTTGGCGAGATGTTTATGAGCTTTGCCAAAGAAATTCGGGATAATCCGCCAGCCAAACTGGATGGGCAGGAGATGTATCCTTGGCTTGACCAGATTGCGTTACCTTTGGTGGTTCATGCGCTGGGAGGGAAGAAGGGGACGGAGGCGGCGCGTGCACTCGATGGCGGGGTGACCTGTCACTACAGGGTGCTGTCGCTGCTTTACGCGCGGGAGCCGCAGTCGGTGATTGATGTGTTGGAAGAGGTTTGCGCGCCGAACAAATTGAAGAAGCTGCTGAAGGGATCGGATGCGTTCAAACGTATCGTCTACCAAGGGCGCGGGCATAAATTGCGGGCGATAATTACGCCTGACGATTTGGCGAAGCCCGAGGAAAAGCTGCGCAAGAAAATCAAGAACCGCGGGTTTTGGATGCGCTAGAAACGACAAACCCCCACACTTGCATGCGGGGGTCGTCAAATTCGGGCCTGGGCCCAACTCAGTTCAGCCTTACAGCATGCCTTCGCGTTGCAATTTCTTGCGCGCCAACTTGCGTTGACGACGGATCGCTTCAGCTTTCTCGCGTGCTTTACGGACGGACGGTTTTTCGAAATGTTGCTTAAGCTTCATTTCACGGAAAACACCTTCGCGCTGAAGTTTTTTCTTCAGGGCACGGAGCGCCTGTTCGACGTTATTATCACGAACTGATACCTGCATGTGGTTACACCACCTTTCTAGGTTAGATTTGCAGAATTGCAGGAACGCGCTCTATAGCAACCCGCGAACAATCTGTCTACAGTGTGCACGAATAGCGAGGCCCAGATGACCAAATCAGAGAAAACCGAAGCAGACCATATCGCGTTAACCCGCTCCAAGGTGCTGGAATCCGCCATGCCTCATGTTGTTTTTGACGGCTGGAGTGCAGAAACACTGGCAGCAGCGATTGCCGATTCAGGAGTCGACGAGGGTTTGGCAGCACTTGCCTTCCCGCGTGGAGCCGTCGATTTGGCGCTGGCCTTTCACTACGACGGTGACCGCCGTTTGACGGAGGCGATGGTAGCGGCTGACATGAGCAGCCTGCGATATAGCGAGAAAATAGCGCAGGGCGTGCGGATGAGGCTGCAACTGGCCGAGGAACATCGCGAGGCCGTCCGGCGTGGCAGTGCGCTGTTTGCTTTGCCAACCCATGCGGCGGATGGGGCTAAAGCGATCTGGAATACAGCGGATACGATCTGGAACGCGCTTGGTGATACCAGCTGCGATGTGAACTGGTATACGAAACGCACGAGTTTGTCGGCGGTGTATTCTTCGGCGGTTCTGTTCTGGCTGGGCGACGAAAGTGGTGGAGAAGCGACGGATGAGTTTATTGATCGCCGGATTGCCAATGTTATGCAATTCGAAAAGTTCAAGGCGACAATGCGCGGGAATGCGCTGGTGAAGGCCTTCATGGCGGGACCCGGCAAGGTTTTGGATAAAGTTACAGCACCGGGCGAGGCTCCTCAGGACCTTCCGGGCTCGATAAGGAAATAGACGATGGCACTTGGTGGAAGAATTTTGACGTGGTTCAACGGCGAATGGGCCGAAGGTAACACGATGATAATGGGCGCGGCGGATCACGCTTCATGGTTGGGTTCGGCGGTGTTCGATGGTGCGCGTGCCTTTGAGGGCGTCATGCCTGACCTTGACCTACATTCCCAACGGATTGTGCGTTCGGCGAAATCTATGGGCTACGATGCACCAGTAGATGGCGATACGATCGAGGCTTTGATCCGCGAGGGTGTCGCCAAATTTCCCGCCGATGCAGAACTATATTTGCGGCCGATGATGTGGTCGGTTGAGGGCGATGAAACGCTGCTTGGACCGGACCCCACGTCCGGCGCGTTCGCAATTTGCATCGAAGAATTGCCCATGCCGAAAGCTGGCGAGTTTTCGTTGACGGTTTCTCCTTACCGCCGACCACGTCAGGACATGGCGCTGACCGAGGCGAAGGCAGCTTGCCTTTATCCAAACAATGGCCGTATCGCACAGGAGGCACGTAGTCGAGGTTTCCATACCGCCCTTTCGATGGATATCGACGATAACGTCGCCGAAACATCTTCGACCAACGTGTTTATGGTGCGTGACGGCGAAGTGTTTACCCCTGCGCCAAACGGCACATTCCTGAACGGAATTACGCGCCAGCGGATGATGGCGTTGCTGAAAGACGACGGTTTTAAGGTAACAGAAACCAGCCTGACGGTTGCAGATTTTACCGATGCGAGCGAGATTTTCCTGACCGGAAATGCCTCCAAAATAACGCCGGTCACGCGCTTTGAAGATCGGCAGATGCCGTCGACGCAGATCGGGACCAAGGCCCGTTCACTGTACTGGGACTATGCACACTCTCGTTAAGGATATCGAATATGACCCTTCCAGAAACCATGCGCGCGATCGAGATTAGCCAACCGGGTGGACCGGAAGTTTTGGTGTCGGTGACACGGCCTGTTCCATCGCTAAGTGCTGAAAATATATTGATAAAAGTTGAAGCGGCAGGAGTTAACAGACCCGATGCTTTGCAGCGAGCAGGGGCCTATGCGCCGCCGCCGGGGGCCTCGGATTTACCGGGATTGGAATGTTCGGGCGAAGTTGTGGCGGTGGGCTCTGGGGTCAGCCGCTGGACCGTTGGCGACAAGGTTTGCGCATTGCTGCCGGGGGGCGGCTATGCGGAATATGTGACGACGCATCAGGACCATGCTTTGCGGGTGCCGGCCGGATTGACGATGATCGAGGCGGCCGCCCTGTGCGAAACCTTCTTCACCGTCTGGACGAACGTGTTCGAACGCGGTTGTCTGGAGGCAGGCGAGGTGTTCTTGGTGCACGGTGGATCGTCCGGTATCGGAACGACGGCAATTCAACTGGCAAACGCCATGGGCGCGCGGGTTTTTGCGACGGCTGGCAATGCTGAAAAATGCGCCAAGTGTCTGGAATTGGGGGCGGAGCGGGCGATCAATTACAACGAGGAAGACTTTGTTGAAGTTGCCAAACAAGCTACGGACGGGCGTGGTGTTGACCTGATTTTGGACATGGTCGGGGGCGCGTATATTGCACGCAATATCCGCGCACTCGCGATGGATGGCAGGTTGGCGATGATCGCCTTTTTGGGTGGCCCCAAGGCCGAGATCAACTTCGCGCAGATCATGGCAAAACGGATTACGGTGACCGGGTCGACACTGCGGCCGCGCTCGGTTCAGGATAAGGCGGTGATTGCCGAGGCGCTGTCCGAAGTGGTCTGGCCGCTGATTGAAGCGGGGCGAATTGCGCCGGTGATGGACTCGACTTTTCCGCTGGAACAGGCGGCTGATGCGCACCGGCGGATCGAGAGTTCGGGGCATATCGGAAAGATCGTTTTGACGGTTAACCAAGGTTAACACAGATCGTTTTCTGTCAGATTTCCGGATGCACAACCCGTACACAATGCGTACACAACCCGTACATACGATTTTGCGCGGTGGGGCGTTAACCTTTAGCGCGCAAAAAGTTAATTTCAGGCAGCTAAGCAAAACTTTTCAGTACATGCTTTGCCTTGGCTAAATCGACCGTTCCAAAAACCGTGTAATCGAGATGCCCCCCGGGGTGGCTTCGTGCTTGGTTGGTGATTTGCTGTAAGGCTCGGCTTCAACGGTATCCACGAACCCTTCGCATTGATCTGAATCAATGACCTGTGTCAATGCCGAGCCTACCGTCAAAGGAGCGGTTCTGTGATGAATTGCGGTAAGGTGGAGGATCATTCCTCCAAAGTGAAAAGCAAGACGAATATCTATTCAACCGATAAAAAGGAGTAATGATATGAAACGTACAGTAATCACTGCGGGCCTGATGCTGGCCGCTTTGTCCGTGAACGCAAATGCCGAAGAGACTGCCGGGCAGGAAGAATATGAGGTAGCCTGCGCTATATGTCACGGAGAGAGTGGCAAAGGTAACGGAGCATTCGCGCCCCTGCTTAATATCGAGGTTCCTGGCCTCACCGGTCTTTCTGCCGGTAACGATGGTGTATTTCCGTTTCTTGATACCTTCATGATGATTGACGGGCGAACACAGATCGGGGCGCACGGAACGGCGATGCCTATTTGGGGTGAAAGATTCACGACTTCAGCCGCTGAAAATTATGGACCCTACGGTGGCGAAGTCGTAGTTCGCGGGCGGATTCTTTCGCTGGTGTATTATCTCGAATCGATTCAGGAGTAGCCGTCCGGTTACCGCCTAAATGTGGTGTCGGTTCAGGGATGCGGGTATTCTATATGGGTCAACAGCCTGTGCGCTATCGTATCGGCGCGAATGACGCGTTGTAGCCGCAATCCCTAACCACATCGGCCCCGCAGATGCGCGGTTCGAGGTCTTTGGTCAGGCAAATGCGGACTTCTTGGATGAGGCCGCCTTTGCAGGTTACGGTAAGGCTGTCGGCGGACAACGCCTCGTTAACTTCCAGAAACGCGGATTCGATGACTTTTGGTGGCAAGGTCATTTCGTTCGGCAGGCTCCGCAGGATTTCGGGGCGGTTTACGGCCTCGTATGCATCGCGCGCGGCGACGAAATATTCTTCGGCGGATAGACCCGCACAGCGGCCGTGTTTCTTCCACTGATACCACGCAAGGCCGCTTGTGCCCATGATGTCGACCATCGCCTCGGTCTGGATCCGCGAGGGGTTGCGTTCGGATGTCCGGCAGAAGGATGGCCAACCGTATTCATATTGCGGCCACAAGCCGTGGAGCGTGAAGCCAAAGCCCTGTCCTGCGTCACACTGCGGCGAGTTGCGATCATCGCCTTCGAGTTCGCACCAGCTAGGCGTCCAACTGAGAGACATTACATAATAGTCGAAATCGCCTGCACGCTCGCCATCAGCAAGGGCGGGGGTGGCAAATACGAGGGCCAAACAAAAGGACTTTAACAATCTGATCATCTGGCCTATATACACCTGAGAATTCCCCACGAAAACCTAAATAGCGCGCTGCGCAGCCAAGTTTTCGGCAAGGGCACAAGTTTGTTTAAAGGAGACTGATATGACGCTTCCATTGATGACCAAGGCGACCGCCGTTTGGCTGGTAGATAATACGACGCTTGCGTTCACGCAGATTGCCGAGTTTTGCGGCCTGCACGAGCTGGAAGTAAACGGCATCGCGGATGGCGAAGTTGCGGTTGGCGTGAAGGGTTTTGACCCGATCGCGAACAACCAACTGACTGCCGAAGAGATCAAGCGCTGTGAGGAAAACCCGAAAGCCAAGTTGCAGTTGATGTATAATCCGGCTGCCGAGGGTGAGCTGAAACGCAAGGGACCGCGCTATACTCCGCTGTCCAAGCGTCAGGATCGTCCGTCCGCTATCGCGTGGCTGGTCAAGTTCCATCCGGAGCTTACAGACGGCCAGATCAGCAAACTGGTTGGTACGACGAAACCAACTATCATGGCGATCCGTGACCGCACACACTGGAACATCGGCAACATCAATCCGGTTGATCCTGTGGCGCTGGGCATGTGTAAACAGATCGAACTTGATACTGCGGTTGCCAAGGCTGTGAAGAAAATGGGCGGCGACGAAGTGATGTCCGACGACGAGCGCATGAAGCTGGTCTCGACGGAGCAGTCATTGCATATGCCGGACGAACCACGTGTGCCTTCGAGCATTACCGGTCTGGAGAACTTCAGCCTGTCGACGCCGGAAGAAGAGCCGGCAATCGATGCGGACAGCTTGTTCAAAACACCGGCACCTGGTGCTGACGAAGAAGAATAATTGACGGTAGCCCCGACCAAGGTCGGGGCGCCTCCGCCCGCCGGTTAATGTGCGGGAATGGTCACGGTGTCGACAAGACTGCGGCCACCATCAACTGCCAAAATCTGACCTGTAATGAAATCCGCTTTGCTGGACGCGAGGAATACGGCTGCGTCTGCGGCTTCGGTTGCCTCGCCGATCTGACCGAGCGGCGTGGCGTCCGCGATTGCATCGTGCAGGTCGGCGTATTCCTTTAGGGATTCACGAAGGCTGGCGCTCATCAGGCTGCCAATCGCGATGCCGTTCACGCGTATGCCGTGCGCTGCAAAAGCCACCGCCAGCGAGCGGGTCAGTTGGTCGAGAGCAGCGGAGGACACAGAATAGGCCATAAGTTCCGGCATCGTACGGGTGGCCGCAATGGACGAGAGATTGACGATTGCGCCAATGATTTCGCCCTTCTTGTGTGGCGCCGACTGTTCGACCATCCGTTTGGCAACCGCTTGCGCGAGGCGCAGGTTTACGGTGACATTCTGGTGCATCAGCTGTTCGAAAACACCATCCTTGTCGGTCAACGGATCGGAGGTCAGGATTTGGCGGCTAGCGTTTACCAGAATATCGATATGTTCAAAGGCATCGATGGTGGCGGCCATCAGATTATTGACGGTCAGCTTTTCCCTCAGGTTTCCGACGTAGGCTATCGCATTGCCGGCACTGTTCTGAAGCGCCTCTACTTCGGTGCGCAGGCGCTTTTCGTCCTTGTCAGCCAGAACCACATTGGCGCCTAGTTCGACAAATCGACGGGCAATCGCGAGGCCGATGCCATTGGCGGCACCGGTAACGATGACCGTTTTACCAGATACGGAAGTGTCCATTTATGCCTCGTGATTCCCTGCAAACAGGTGTTGCAGACTATGGGAAAGCCGGAAAAATTTCGAGCGTTTTGTGACCGTCAACCCTGCCGTTTTAACGGGCGGCGGGCGCGGATGATTTTGAAGGCTTTGTCCTGCTCGAGAATTTCCCAGTTTTTGAAGTAGGTTTCCATCGCGGATTCGTAGGGAAGCTGGCGGTTCGCGACCATAAGGAATTGCCCGGAAGGCTTCATGATCCGCGCGGCGGTGGCGATGAAACTGACGCCGATGGCTGGTTCGGCGGCACGGCCTTGATGAAACGGCGGGTTGCAGATGACGGTGTGATAAGGCTCTGCCGGTTTGTCGAGCGTGGTTGCGTCGACCCAATGGAAGTGGGCGCGTTCGTCTGTGACGTTGAGTTTCGCAGCCTCCAACGCGGCGTATTCGGCCTCGTATAGATCGAGCGAGGTGATACGTTCGCATTTTTCCAGCACGTTGCGGGATAGATACCCCCAACCGGCACCCAGATCCGCGGCAGCACCTTTGATCGACTTGTCGAAATACCGCGTTAGCATTTCGGAACCGACGTCGATTTTCTCAGGACTGAACATGCCGGGCGCAGTGACGTATCCAAAAGCGTTGAGGCTGGAAGCCAGCGCGGCCTCCCATTCTTCAGGCGCCGGGCCGGTGGGCTTTAGCCAGAAAACCTTGCCGTGAGATTTGGAGAGAACGCCGTCGATCTCGAATATCTTCTTTACCTTCTTCAACATGCTGTCGATGCCGTCGGTTTTGTCGCCGCTAACGACGACGTGCCCGTCCTTGGCAACCATGCGGCAGGCGCGGGCGAAGTTAGCCATGTTTTCGGCACGGCTACGGGTTAGTGCCAGCAGAACCATGGCAAATTCACCGGAGGCTTGCGGGACGACGGTGATGTTGTCCAGTGTCAGGCGGTCGGCAAAGGGTTTGAAGCCTTGCTCGCAGACGATGTGCGGGAAGTCGCTGAATTCGGACGGCAGGAAAGCCGGAGGGCGGATGTAGAGAACCTCGCCGGTTTCGGGGATGTTCAGAAATTCGTCGTCGAACGGCAGCAGGATGCGCGCTGGGTCAGCCATTAAAAGCCCTCCGAAATGTGGTGATTCATTCTTTTTCCATCGTGCATTGCAGCGGATGCTGATTGCGCTGGGCGTAATCCATGACTTGCGTCACCTTGGTCTCCGCGATTTCGTGGGCGTAAACGCCGACGACGGCCAGACCTTTGGTGTGCACCGTCAACATGATGCCTTCGGCGGCGGTGGAGTTCAGGCCAAAGAAACGTTCCAGAACATGCACGACGAACTCCATCGGGGTGTAGTCGTCGTTCAACAACATCACCTTGTAAAGCGGAGGCTTCGCGGTCTTCGGCTTGACTTTGGCGATCGTGCCGGTGTCGCTGTCGTCATCGAAATCATCATCCGATGCCATCAACGTTGTTTTGGATAACTGGCTCATCTCTATTCCCGCGGATATTTGGTGTTCAACTATATAAGCTACCCGCACAAATAGAAAAGGGGGCAAACGCCCCCTTAACCGGTCTCGATGTCGCTAAAAGCGATTTATGCAGTGTAAGACTTCATTGTTTCGGAAGCAGCTTCATAGCGCTCGCCGAGTGGTGCAGTGACGTCTTTTGCCGCCGATGTGAAGATTTCGTTCATTTTGGCAGCCTGAGCTACGAAGCCTTCAAATGCGGACTGAGCGAATGCGGATTGCTTTTCGAACAATTCAGTCGCTGTTTTCGCGGAAGCCAGGTCAGTTGCGACAGCAACAGCTTCTTCGAAGGATTTTTTCGAGAACGA
>DFBP01000123.1:0-222 GCA_002366685.1 Rhodobacterales bacterium UBA3077
CTGTAGAGGAGGAAATTTATGATTGTTTTAACCACCCTCCGGGCGTGCTTCTAGGATCGCTATCCCAGCCAGCCCGATAAAACTTTGCCCCGACGGGGCCAATCAAATTTTATCCGAGGCTATATAATGACCAAGTATAACTTGCCCGAACTGGGCTGGCGTGCGCATTTCCTGTCTGACATGAGTGTAGACGAGGTGGAGGCGTTCGTTCCCGTGCGTGTG
>DFBP01000123.1:273-887 GCA_002366685.1 Rhodobacterales bacterium UBA3077
CTGAACATGACCCTTGATCTGGTTGATCATGGCGTAACCGTGGGGGACTGGTTGCTGAAAGACCCCGAAACCGGCCAGCCCGTGCGGGTGCTGGAGCGGCAAAGCCTGCTCAAGCGCCGCAACGCGCGCACGAATGTGGATGACCAGTTGATTGCGGCCAATGTTGATACGCTTTTTGTGGTTTCCTCCTGCAACAAAGATTTTAACGTAGCGCGGATAGAGCGTTATCTTGCATTGGCGCATCAAGGCGGGGCCGAGCCGGTGTTGATACTGACCAAGGCCGACTTGTCCGATGATCCTGGCAAATATGTATCGGAAGCGATGCGCAGCCTGCCAGGTGTGATGGTGGAAGCGCTGGACGCGAATGCGGAAGATACACCCGCCAAGCTGGCACCGTATTGCGGGGCGGGGCAAACCGTGGCGCTTCTTGGCACTTCGGGTGTGGGGAAAACCACGCTGACCAACGCATTGACCGGATTAAATCAGCTCACGCAAGATATCCGCGATAGTGACGCGCGCGGCCGGCACACAACAACCGCACGCTCGATGCATCGTATGACGGCGGGCGGGTGGTTAATAGATACTCCGGGGATGCGCGCACTTAGATTGTCAGA
>DFBP01000123.1:910-1098 GCA_002366685.1 Rhodobacterales bacterium UBA3077
AACTGCCGTTTCAACGATTGTGCCCACGGGAGCGAACCCGGTTGTGCTGTTCAGGCCGCCATTGCCGAAGGAAACCTTGACGCGGGGCGGCTTGCACGTTGGCAAAAACTACTGGCGGAAGAGGCGCATAACATCCAGACACCGGCAGAGGCACGTGCCAAAAGCAAGAAACTACAAAAAACCTATAA
>DFBP01000123.1:1276-2778 GCA_002366685.1 Rhodobacterales bacterium UBA3077
ACCAGAATCATGATCGGCTTTTCCGACTTGGGCCTGCCGAGCAACTCGTTGAGGAACTTCATCGGATTCGGCGTGTGAGTCAGGCAACTGAGTCCGGCCAGATGCAGGGCTGAAATCAGAAATCCGGTGGCAATTCCAACAGATTCCGGTACGTAATAGTGCTTGTAGCGGCTGCCGTCTTCGCGCTCGCCATAGCGCTGGGCGAAGATCACGATCAGCCAGGGTGCCGTGGTCAGGTGCGGTTTATCTACCCCCGTGCCCAGAGGCTCAAGGGCGCTAATCCACTCGTCACCGCCACCACCGGCATAAAATGCTTCTTCCTCAATCTCTGCCGCCTCCCGGATTTTTGCTTTCATTGCAGGGTCTTGCACGGCAACAAAATGCCACGGTTGCTGGTTGGCCCCGCTGGGCGCTCGCCCGGCCGTAGCGATGCACTGTTCGATAACGGCTTGAGGCACAGGCGCATCACTAAATTCACGAACCGAATGCCGCGTGGACATTTGTTCCAGATAAGCCCTGGATGACTCGATCATGTCGCTGTCTTTCCGCCTTGGCTGCGGGGGCAGGGGAATGGCGCGGTATTCCGGGATTTTGCTCTCTGGCATATTTGACTCCTAAGGTTATGAATAGACGCTAAGCGAAATTTGAACCCGTGAAAACCCCTCGCTTTTTGCCGGTTCTGTGCCTATGCTGGCGCGGCAGCAATACGGGCGAATAACCATGAGTGAAACCGAAAATTCCGGCCAGTCCTATCAGGTTTTGGCCCGCAAATACCGCCCCGAGACCTTCAAGGACCTGTACGGTCAGGAGGCCATGGTTCGCACGCTCAAAAATGCGTTTGAGGCCGACCGGATTGCCCACGCTTTTATTATGACCGGCATTCGCGGAACCGGCAAAACCACCACCGCGCGGATTATCGCCAAAGGGCTGAATTGCACGGGGCCGGATGGCATTGGTGGCCCAACGATCGAACCTTGCGGCGAATGCGAAACCTGTGTGGCAATCGCAGAGGGTCGCCATGTGGATGTTCTGGAGATGGATGCCGCCAGCCGTACCGGTGTGGGCGACATTCGAGAGATTATTGATTCGGTGCGCTACCGGGCCGCTTCCGCCCGCTATAAAGTCTACATAATCGACGAGGTTCACATGCTTTCCACCAGCGCCTTCAATGCGTTGTTGAAAACGCTGGAAGAACCACCTGAACATGTGAAGTTTATCTTTGCCACAACCGAAATCCGCAAAGTGCCTGTCACCGTGCTCTCCCGTTGCCAGCGATTTGATCTACGGCGAATCGAGCCGGAGGTGATGCGGGAATTTCTGGGAGGCATTGCCCAAAAGGAACAGGCCGAGATTGATGAGGATGCCCTTGCGCTAATCATCCGCGCATCTGAAGGGTCAGCCCGTGACGGGCTATCGTTACTTGATCAAGCTATCGCGCACAGTGCGGGGGTAACCACAGCGGATCAGGTTCGTGCGATGCTCGGCCTTGCGGATCGTGGCCG
>DFBP01000123.1:2847-7798 GCA_002366685.1 Rhodobacterales bacterium UBA3077
CAAGGGGCTGACCCGATTGCCGTGCTGCGGGACCTCGCGGAAGTCACCCACTGGATTAGCGTTGTAAAAATCTCGCCCGAAGCGGCGGACGATCCGACGATCTCTCCAGATGAACGCAACCGAGGGCGGGTTATGTCTGAACTGCCGATGCGGGCGCTCACCCGCATGTGGCAAATGCTCCTAAAAGCCCTTGAAGAGGTGGCAATGGCACCTAATGCAATGATGGCCGCTGAAATGGCGATTATCCGCCTGACCCATATTGCGGACCTGCCATCGCCAGAAGACCTTGTGAAACGTCTGAAAGACACCACGCCACCTGCCAAGGCTGCCGCTGCTATAACGGGGCGCGGCCAATCCGGCCCTGCGTCTGGCCCCGAGGCCAAGGCCGCGCCATCGCTGGCCCAATATGCCAGCTTTACCGATGTGCTGGACCTGATCAAAAGCCGGCGTGATCTTCACCTGCTCGTTGAAGTCGAAAAGCATGTCCGGCTCGTGAGCTATAGCCCCGGCCGGATTGAATTTGCACCGGCTGCCGATATGGGGCCGGAATTTGTCTCCCGGTTTGCGGCCCGGCTGCAAAACTGGACCGGTGTCCGCTGGGGAATCAGTGTGGTTCAGGAGGGCGGCGAGAGCACAATTGAAGAGCGCAACGACGCTCACAGAGATAGCTTGCAGCAGCAAGCCATGGCTCATCCGCTAGTTGCGGCGGTTTTTGACACATTTTCCGGCTCTGAAATAAGAAATATTGCCGCAAATCAAGTATTTGATCTGGCAAATGAGGGTATAGTGCCGCTCGACACAGATGAAATGGATGATGACTGGGAGCCGGTTGATCCGTTTGAAGAGCAAGCCTGAAGGCAGACCAAAAATAAAGGACTATTCGGTGAAACGGCAACGAATCCACAAAATCGTCATTGCGGCAATTGCGGCTGCTCAAATCGGGGCGGTTAGCCCTGTGTCGGCGCAATCCGATGAAGCTATTGAGGCAGCTCGGCGGGTAAATATTGCCGGACGGCAAAAGGATGCTTTCACAGCGGATGTCAAAAGCGGCCTGTTTTATTTCTATTGGCGCCGATGCGGAAGCCCAGCAGGTTGTGCTGCAAGACGCTTTCAACCTTTTTTTGTCCAGCCATGAGGCCTTGCGTTTTGGTAGTCAGACCGCTGGTTTGACGGCAGAGCGAAACCAGCGCTTGCTGGATGCCTTGTCGATTGTGTCTACAGATTGGAGCCCATTTTCCGGCCTCATCGAATCTGCCTTGTCTCAGGGATATGTTGCAGCGCCAGCCGTGGCGCGGATCGACGAAACCGGCCTCGTCCTTTTGGGTAACATGAACAAAGCGGTGAACAAAATCGCCAATGCATACGGTAAAGAACTCCCCGACATGCCGCTCCTTTTGTCGCTCACGATAGACCTCGCCGGTCGGCAACGGATGTTTAGCCAAAAAGCGGCCAAGGAGTTTTGCCTGATTGATGCCGGGATCAATGTCGAGGCCAATCAGGAAAGCCTCGCTAAAACCACCAACCTGTTTACCTTGACCCTTGGCGCGCTCATCTCTGGTATGCCCGGTGTGGTTATGGCGGCACCGAACGATGAAATTCGCGGCAAGCTGGAAGCTGTTTCAGCCGCATGGGCGGGTCCGAAGGCCGTTTTGGACCAAGCCGCCAGCGGCGCGACGATCACCGACGCGCAGCGCGCGACCATTATCCATGACATGGAAAACGTATTAACCTTGATGAATGAGGCCGTTGGCATGTATGAAGAGGCTATCCCTGAACCGGAATAGTTAGGACTACACATGTTAAAAGGATTGGGCCAGATCGGCGATATGGCCAAGATGATGAAGCAAGCGCAAAAAATGCAGGCCGAAATGCAGGGTGTGCAGGAGCGCATGGATGAAATCGAGGTCGAAGGCGAAGCAGGCGCTGGCATGGTCAAAGCCCGCGCCAATGCCAAGGGCGAGCTCAAAGGGCTCTCCATCGATCCTTCGCTGTTTAATCCGGATGACCGCGAGGTTGTCGAAGACCTAATTCTCGCCGCGATCAAAGATGCCCAGGCCAAAGCGGGCGAGGCGGCGCAGGCTGAAATGGCAAAAGTAACCGAAGGCATGGGTCTGCCAGCTGATATGAAGCTGCCTTTCTAGATGTCAGGCGGCAGCGAGGTTGAACGGTTGATCGACCTCATGGCCAAGCTCCCCGGGCTTGGCCCTGTTTCGGCGCGCCGCGCTGTCCTGACTCTCATTCGGAAAAAAGCACTGCTTATGGCCCCTCTAGCCAAAGCCATGGCCGACGTTGAAGCCACGGTGCGCGAGTGCCAGATTTGCGGGAACATAACCACACACCAGTTTTGCGATGTTTGCCGAAACCCGAAGCGCGACCAGTCACTGATTTGCGTTGTCGAAAGCGTGGCAGACCTGTGGGCCATGGAGCGCGGGGCCAGCTTCAAGGGGCGATACTTCGTGCTCGGCGGGGTGCTTTCGGCGCTGGATGGCATTACACCTGAAAGCCTGCGCATTCCGCTGTTGGCCGAGCAGGTGACCAATGGCGATGTGACCGAAGTTATCTTGGCGCTTAACGCCACGATCGACGGCCAAACCACGGCGCATTATATCGCGGACCAGCTCCACACAAGTGGGATTGCGCTCACATCGCTGGCACAGGGTGTGCCAATTGGTGGCGAGCTGAATTACCTTGATGACGGTACGATTACGGCGGCGCTGAACGCCCGGAAAGTCTTTTGAGGCGCGTTTCACGCAGCGCGATATAAAGCGTTGACGAGATCACAATGATCGCGCCGACGATTGTCGCTGTATCCGGAATTTCCGCATACAAAAAATAGGCGGCGGTTGCGATCAATACCAACCGCAAATAGGTGATCGGGGCAAGAATGGCCGCGTCTCCGTGCCGGTAGGCTTCGATATCGGCATATCCTCTAATGGCACCCGCCACGACCACAATCATGAGCGCAAAGTTGCCGCGGATATCGGTTGGCATTTCCATCACCGGCCACGCAAATGGTAAGGATACCAGAGCCGTAATGACGACCGATGAGAAGTAGGCCGAAGTGGCGCCGTCAACCTGTGCCAACCCGCGCGACATAGTCAACGCGAGCGCAAACAATATTGAACTACCGAGGGCAGCGAGCATTGCCGGTTCAAAGCTGCCAAATCCGGGTCTCAGAATAACCAGCGCTCCGATGAAGCCAAACGTGATCGCCACGATCCGACGCGGGCCAACTTTTTCTTTGTGGATTATAATCGCGAGAACGGTCGCCCAGATCGGGGCCAGAAAAAACAATACGGTGACGGTTGCCAACGGCAAATTCGAAATCGCATAAAAACCCATATGGGTAGAGACGGCAATCAATGTGCCGCGGATCAAGTGTTTGGCCGGTTTGGAGAACTTGAGCTGTTGGCGCATTTGCACGAAAATGAGGATCGCCAACAGGATCAAACCTGTTGTGATCGCGCTGCGCAGAAACACAATTGCGCGGCTGTCGATCTGGGAAGATACGTCCCGCACTGCAATAGACATTGCACTGGACCCTAGCACCGAGAGAAGAATCCACCAGATCGCACGCAAATTATCTGCCCGATGGGGCAGATTCGCAGGATTCGTCAACGGAATTTTTATAGGATTCATGTGGTTTTCTTCCAGTCGGCAACCATTGTGGGTTTAGTTGGAAAGGTCAAGAGCCGATTTCCGCCTACTAAAACGCAAGCCAAATACCCGAGTCATTTTGACGGAGACCATTTGGTCAAAAAAATAATTAAGCAATAACAAAGATATATGTGCAATTTGGCCAAAAAGTCGCAGGTGCATGGCTTGAAATAATGTGGGGAACAGCATAGCTATGCAAAGTCCGAGTGTCAGGTATGCGTTAATTGCACTTCTTTGGAGGTCAAAAATCGTCATATTGCACTGCACGCAAAACGAATTTAGAGAATAGGAGCAGCGTATGTTTGATTACGTTGATTCAACTGCTTATGCTAACGATCAGGGCGCTCGCGCCCAAAAGCTGTTTGCCGCCGTTGTGCTGGCAGCGCTGGATGATGCTATTGCAGATGACAAAAAATATGGCAACGGTCCTGAAGTGATCGCCCGCTGGGCGCGCTCGCGTGATGGCCGTGAAGTCTTGATGTGCGCCGGGATCGACCCGAACGAGCGTTGCGTTAAAGGCATGATGGAATTTGTTGGTCGCGGGGTTCGGACCTCTGTTGCGCTGTCGCGCGAAGAGAGCGAACGCCAGGCACAGGCTGCTGCAGCTTAAGCAAAGTTGAACATTTATTAGAAAAGCCCTGCCAATTTGGTGGGGCTTTTTATTTGGCACTACGAGATTGTTTTTCGACAATCCCCGAAGTCCCTTCACGGCGCTCCAGCTCCTCAAGCACATCGTCCCACTTCACATCACGCGATGACAGCATGATCAGCATGTGAAACAGCACATCGGCGGCTTCTTCGGTGAGGTTTTTCTTATCGTTTTTAGCCGCAGCGATAATCGCCTCTACGGCTTCCTCGCCAAATTTCTCGGCACATTTGCTCGGGCCACGGGCAAATAACTTGGCGGCGTAGGATTTTTTTTCATCCTCGCCTTTGCGTTTTTCAATAGTATTCGCGAGACGGGTTAAAACATTTGCCATTAAATTCGAACCGGAACCCCGGCCTCCTGCATATATTCTTTTGCTTCCCCGATGGTATACTCGCCAAAATGGAAAATGGAAGCGGCAAGAACAGCTGAAGCGTGGCCTTCCGTCACACCTTCGACTAGGTGTTGCAAATTGCCCACACCACCGGAGGCGATAACCGGAATATGCACGGCATCAGCAATGGTGCGGGTCAGGGGCAGGTTAAAGCCGGCCTTGGTGCCGTCACGGTCCATGCTGGTCAGCAAAATCTCGCCCGCGCCTTTGGATTCCATCAACTTGGCGAACTCGACCGCGTCAATGCCGGTGGG
>DFBP01000123.1:7940-8765 GCA_002366685.1 Rhodobacterales bacterium UBA3077
GAAACCTTGTCAGCCCCCGCCAGAAGCAACTTGCGGACATCTTCAGGCCCGCGCACCCCACCGCCAATGGTGAGCGGCATAAAGCACTGCTCAGCCGTGCGCCGCGCCACATCATACATGGTGCCACGGTTTTCAACAGTAGCCGCGATGTCAAGAAAGCAAAGCTCGTCGGCTCCAGCGGCATCATAGGCCTTTGCGCTCTCCACAGGGTCGCCCGCGTCGATCAGGTCAACAAAGTTGACCCCTTTGACAACGCGGCCGTCTTTCACATCAAGGCAGGGAATTATGCGGGTTTTAAGCATCTTTTTCTTTCTTTCTACCATCGACAATGTTGAAGACGAAAATAATGAGGCCTACGAGAATCATCCAGAGGATGATACCGGGTATAATAACGAATCCGATTGCTGTGGAAAATTCGTAAATAGAGTTTGATACATCGGTACCATTTAAAAAGCACGGGTCCATGCCGCCATTGCTGTATGTGCAGTCATTTACGCGAACAATAGTCGCATTAATGCCCCATCGAGCAAGCGTTAGAATTAATGGTGCGAACATAACCCACACCAATACTGTATTGATTCTTTTTGATTTTGCTTCGCCTTTGAGATCCATCGCTACCCTTTCAACAAAGCGGCGGCCTCCGCCACATCAATCGCGCCATCATAGAGCGCCCGCCCCGAGATTGCTCCGTTCAATGGCGCACCGCAGGCCTTGAGCGCCCGCAAGTCATCCATCGAGCTGACCCCACCCGAGGCAATAACCGGAATGCTGACGGCATTGGCCAGCGCTGCGGTCGCCGCTACGTTTGGCCCCTGCATGGCACCG
>DFBP01000038.1 GCA_002366685.1 Rhodobacterales bacterium UBA3077
CGTGAAAAACAGCCCATAGGATGTAGTAATATTTGTGAGGGCCGACAAACCCATAGTAATGGCAAAAATCGCGTGCGAAATAAGCATGTAGAGAAGGAACCACATAACGATAATCGCCCCCACCCATGGAATCTGCCGCTTGCGCTCCGCAATTGCACAGCCAAAAACTTTCCGGAAAGTGATTTCATCATTCTTCTCAATCAGGCAGCTCGTTGCGTAAAGTCCGACAGCCGCGAAAGGGGCAAGCAACGGGAAACCAACGGTAAATGGCATAACCCACCAAATATCTCCGGAAAGAACCAAAGCCGAAAATATGACATATCCGCCGATTACAAAAAAGGCCGAAAGTAAAAACCCGACCAGCGGCGCTTTTTTATAATCGCTCCAACCCATTTTCAAACTATCCATGAGGTCAGTTGTGGTAATTGTGTTGATTTCCGGCATTGCGCTGGCTTGGTTTTCTTGGGCAAGTTCCATTTTAGTCTCCCTTTTTCTTATGATTAAAAGGGATTTTCATGAATTGGTCTAGAAAAAACTGTAAAATGTTTGGTTTTAGCCGTCAGATTGAGCTTCAGCGCGGCTTTTTCCGGTTACCTCCAGCGCCAACGCAGCGGCCATAAACTTGTCGAGATCGCCATCAAGTACACCCTGAGAATCAGAGGTCTCCACATTTGTGCGCAGGTCTTTCACCATTTGATAAGGTTGCAGAACATAGGAGCGGATCTGGTTGCCCCAACCCGCATCACCTTTGCTGTCATGGGCGTCCTGAATACTGGCCGTGCGCTTGCGCATTTCGATTTCATAGAGCCGCGATTTAAGGGCCGCCATACAAGTGGCCCTATTCTGGTGTTGAGATTTTGCCGAAGCCGTAACTACGATATTGGTTGGTAGGTGGGTCATCCGCACGGCAGAGTCGGTTTTGTTAACGTGTTGCCCCCCCGCACCACTCGAACGATAGGTATCCACGCGCAAATCTGACGGGTTGATCTCGATGTCGATTGTATCGTCAATGACCGGATAAACCCAAACCGAGCTAAAAGAGGTGTGCCGCCGCGCCGCGCTGTCAAAAGGCGAAATTCTCACTAACCGATGAACGCCGCTCTCGCTTTTTAACCAGCCATAGGCGTTTTGCCCTTTGATCTGATAGGTGACGGACTTTATACCCGCCTCATCGCCGGAATTATAAGAGGTCGTTTCAACCTTGTAGCCGTGTTTTTCTGCCCATCGGGTATACATCCGCGCCAAAATAGAGGCCCAGTCACAGCTTTCGGTTCCACCGGCGCCGGCATTAATCTCGACAAAACAATCGTTTCCGTCGACTTCTCCGTCAAGCAGCGCTTCCAGCTCTTTCTTGGCGGCATCTTCAACGAGGCCCGCGATGGCAGATTCGGCTTCAGCAACGACTTCTGCATCCTCCTCCATTTCACCGAGTTCGATCAGGTCGATGTTATCCTGCAACTCTGTTGAAAGGGATTTGTAATTGTCGAGCGCATCCGCCAACATTTGCCGCTCACGCATCAGCTTTTGCGCTTTGGCCGGATCATTCCAAAGCTCCGGGTCCTCGGACATTGCATTGAACTCTTCCATCCGGTGTTCAGCGGTTTCCAGATTCAGCCGTTGTGCCAGCAAGTCTGTGGTCTTACGAATTTGGGCAATCTGGTTTTCGGTTTCTGCGCGCATCAGGCTGCTCTTTTCTTAATATTCGTCACCAGCGGACAGTCCGCCAAAGGTGGATTTTGGCGGCAATATAACCTGCTGGCCGTTAACCTCAACCGTCTGGTTGTCGGCCTCTCCATGGCCAAAGAACAACAGGTCACGCCCCATGGTAAAACCGCCATCAACAAAGTCACCATATGCGCCATAAGCCGGTTCTTCACCAGCGCGGAACAGTTCCGTCACAACGTTTTCACCACTTTCGCCATCAGGTAGACGCGTACCCGTGTAGCGGTCGATTTTGACAAAAACTGTGCCGCCGGGTTGTGGATATTCAAAGCTACCGTGACGGGGTTGGTAGGCTTTCATAAATTCAACGAAAACCGGCCCGCACATTGAGCCACCATAGGCCCCCCTGCCCATCGGGGTTGGTTGGTCATAACCAATATAGCAACCCGCGGCGATCTGGGGGGTAAAGCCAAGAAACCAAGCATCCTTGGCGCTATTTGTGGTTCCGGTTTTCCCGGAAATCGGCAGCCCAAGCCGCCCAACGGTGGCAGATGCCGTGCCCCGCGCAACAACCCCGCGCATCATGCTCGAAAGCTGGTAGGCCGTTACGGGGTCCATAATCTGTGGCGCATAATCCCGCACCCACGGCTCCATATCTGTCACCAGATTTTCACCTGTGCAATCGGTGCACGTGCGCGGATCATGCCGGAAAATTGTGTTCCCGTTGCGATCTTGCACGCGGTCAACCAATGTTGGCTCAACCCGTTGCCCGCCATTGGCAAACATCGAATAGGCGCTCACCATCTTGTAAAGGGTGGTTTCACCGGCCCCCAGTGAATATGCGAGGTGCTCGGGCATATTGTCATATACGTTAAAGCGTTCGGCATAGGCTGCCACAACGTCCATGCCCACATCTTGTGCGATCCGCACCGTCATCAAGTTACGTGAATGAACAATCCCCGTGCGCAGCGGCGCAGGGCCGTAGAATTTGCGAGATGCATTTTGCGGGCGCCAGATACCATCCCCTGTGTCCACTTCAATCGGTGCGTCTACAACGATGGATGCGGGGGTGTATCCGTTATCAAGAGCGGCTGCGTAAACGAAGGGTTTGAAGGCTGAGCCGGGTTGACGCCGTGCCTGTGTGGCGCGGTTGAAACTGCTCGATTGGTAGGAGAACCCACCCTGCATGGCCAGAACGCGGCCGGTTTGCGGGTCCATAGCAACAAAGGCGCCCTGCACTCCGGGGATCTGGCGCAGCGACCAGAAATCCAACTCGTCACTCTCTTCTTTGAGGATGGCTTTAACAAAAACCACATCACCCAAAGCCCAGATATCGGAGGCGGCTTCTGGTCTAGAACCAGCGGAACCGTCCTCTTGGCGGGGCCGCGCCCAGCTCGCTTCACGAACGGTGAGATAGTGGCCGTCTTCATCATCCTCCACACCATCAACCCCGATGCGCACAGAGTTTTCGCCAACTTCACGCACCACAGCCAGCTTCCACTCCGGAATGTCACGCGGCAGGTTGCGGCCTGAGAGCGCGTCTTGCCAAGTCTCGTCAGTAAGTTCTTCTGCCGGGATATTGTCCACCGGCCCCCAATAAACCTCTAGCTCCCTGTCGTACTCTTCCAAACGGTCGCGCAGCGCTTGCGCCGCTACGGCTTGAAGTTCCGGGTCGACGGTTGCGCGGATGGCAAGCCCGCCTCCGAAGAGTTGGTCATCCCCTAACCTGTCAGAAAGCTGGCGGCGAATTTCATCGGTGAAATATCCGCGGGGTGGCAGTTGCTCCCGACCGGAAATGAAATCACCCGATTGCACAGTGCGCAACGGGTCGGCCAATGCGGTTTCGTATTCGGCTTCGGTGATATATCCGTTCTGGTTCATCTCACGTAAAACAAACGCACGGCGGGCCAGCGCTTTTTCCCGGTCGCGCACAGGGTGGTAATCGTTCGGGTCTTTCA
>DFBP01000242.1:0-680 GCA_002366685.1 Rhodobacterales bacterium UBA3077
AATATCCCCGCCGGAGGCAAAAAAGTTTTAGTGCCTCCGGCGGGGATATTTTGGCAATTTGGATATCAGGCGCGCCTTTCCAAAATCGTGATCGTAGTGTCGCCATATTTTCGTTGATCGAGCAGAGTAAAGCCTTCGGGTGCCGTTACAGCCACGCTTTCTTCCCAGATGATCAAAGCGTGTTCCGAAAACCAACCACCTTTTTCGCAAGAAGCCANNGGGTCCAGAAATACCAGATCATAAGGGTCGCCGCGGTTTTCGCCCATGCGAGTGGCGTCCCGGCGATAGATTTTGCTTTGCCCGATCATTCGGGTGATGTCGGTGTTTTCCCGTAGCAGCGCGCGTGATTTGGCACCGTCATCTACAAACAGGGCGCGGGAAGCTCCGCGGCTGAGCGCCTCAAAACCCAGTGCGCCGGTGCCGGCAAAAAGGTCTAGCACCCGTGTGCCTGCAATCGGAGGGTAATCGCCATGTGCCAGCAAGTTAAACAAGCTTTCGCGCACGCGGTCCGTGGTGGGGCGCAAATGGGCGGCGCTGTCGCCTTTACCAACGCTTGCCAGGGCTGTGCCCCGCAATGTGCCACCAATAATCCGCATTATCCGGCCTGCATAATGGTTTTCAAGTCGATGGACTCATCGCCAACCATTGCCGGCGCGGGTGAGCGCCCCGCTTCGATCAGA
>DFBP01000242.1:809-2768 GCA_002366685.1 Rhodobacterales bacterium UBA3077
TGGTCAGACCAGAACCATGGTTTCGGGGTATATGCGTCCGGCTCCCCCATCATATTCGCAGCGGCAATGCCCGCTTGGTCAATCGCGTTACCAACGCTTTCAATGCGCACTTGCGAACCACCCAACGGGAAGCTTGCGCAATCACCGGCAGCATAAATGTCTGGGTCCGAGGTTTGGCAATGCTGGTCGGTTTTGATGCCGTTCTCAAGCGCCAGTCCGGTTGCCTCTGCCAGCGCGATGCGCGGCGCAACGCCAACGCCTACGATAACAAAATCCGCCTCTATAGTGCGGCCGTCGGCGAGTGTCGCGCCTGATACATGGCCGATACCGGTGAGCGCCGCAACGCCCACACCTTCGATGACCTCAACCCCGTGGCTCAGGTGCAGTTTGCGGAAATAATCTGATGTTTCAGGAGCCGCAACCCGCTGCAAAATGCGGTCTGCCATCTCGACCAATATCGCCTTTAGCCCCAGCTTGGATGCCACAGCGGCAGCTTCCAAGCCGATATAACCGCCACCGATAACCAACACCCGCTTGCCCTCGGAGAATTCAGCCGCCATCGCGTCCACATCGGCCAGCGTGCGCACCGTGTAGACACCCTCAAGATCACCGCCGATTTTCGCCGGTAAGCGATGCGGCTCCGCCCCCGTGGTTAGGGCAAGCTTGTCATAGGATAATGTACTGCCATCCGCCAACGTAATTTCGCGCAAAACAGGATCAATGCTTTTAGCGCTCATGCCTTTGCAGAGGGCGATATTATGCTCTTCGAAATAGCTTTCGGGGCGTAAAAACAATCGTTCCAGCCCCATGTCACCGAGCAAATAAGCCTTTGAAAGAGGGGGGCGCTGGTAAGGCGGCACAGGTTCTTCGCCGATCATGGTTATGTCGCCGTCAAACCCCTTTTTGCGTAGCGCTTCGGCCAGAGAAAAGCCGGCTTGTCCCGCGCCGATAATCACATAATGCTCAGCCATTTTGCCCTCCATCCCGCTTGAACGGTCCAATCTCGGTCAGTTCTTCGATATCTTCATGCACGGCTTCAGCCTCGGCCTCCAAAAACCGCTGCACCGCCTGCGCAAAGCCCTTATCCCTGATCCAGTGCAGGGAGTAAACCGGCGTTGGCAGATAGCCGCGGGCCAGCTTGTGCTCACCTTGTGCACCGGCCTCCACACGGCTTAATCCACGCGCTATGGCGGCCTCAATGGCTTGGTAATAACATAGCTCGAAATGCAGGTTCGGGTGGTGCTCAACAGCCCCCCAATAGCGACCAAATAGCGTATCCGCCCCGATAAAATTGAGCGCGCCAGCTATATACCGGCCTTCCCGTTTTGCCAGCACCAAGAGGATATCATTGCGCAAATATTTTTGGGCTTCATCAAAAAAGGCGCGGGTCAAGTAAGGCGTGCCCCATTTGCGGGCGCCGGTATCCTGATAAAACTGCCAGAAGGCATCCCAATGCTCCGGCTGGATCTGGTCTCCGGTGAGCGAGAGGATCTCCCCGCCAAACCCTTGCGCCGCCGCCCGCTCCTTGCGGATATTTTTGCGCTTGCGCGAAGAAAGCGCGGCGAGAAACGCATCAAAATCGGCGTAACCTTTGTTCTCCCAGTGGAATTGCTGGGTGACCCGCTGCATCAGGCCCATTTCACCGCCCAATTCAAATTCGGCTTTGGTGCAAAAGGTCATATGAAAGCTGGAAACACCGGATTGCTCGGCGATCTGCACGGCGCCCTGCAACAGGGCGCGCCGAGTGCCTTCTTCCTGCGCCAGCAGGCGCGGGCCTGTGGCCGGGGTAAAGGGCACCGAGGCTTGCAGCTTCGGGTAATATTCCCCGCCTGCCCGCATATAGGCATCGGCCCAGTTGAAATCGAAAATGTATTCGCCCTGCGAGTGGGATTTTACATATTGGGGCATCGCGCCGACCAACACGCCACCAATGCGGGCGATTAGATGGCGTGGTTCCCA
>DFBP01000242.1:2894-5615 GCA_002366685.1 Rhodobacterales bacterium UBA3077
CAAACGGCGCGCCTCATGCTCGTCACCTTCCGACTTTATGGTCCAGCTTAGCACCGGGTCTCCTGTCTGGCGAATCTCGTTCACGCGCGGCAAGTCGAGGCTTTTGAAATGGTGCGAGATAAAGCAGCACCCGCTGGCTTCATAGTCGGGAATTTGAATCAGCTCGTCGGCCCGGTCGCGTGGGAGGAGCGGCCAGTCTTCTTTGGAAAACCGGCAGGTCACCAGCCCCCTCGTGACTTCCGGTGCAAGGCGTTGCATATGATAAATCGCGTGCGGATTGAGGGACATCACCGCCACCGGCCCGCGATATTCATTCAAAATTTCGGCAACGCGCGCTTCCAGCGGGCCGATATTATCCCCCATCGCGCCGTCCTGATCTTTGACTTCGACCAGAACCGCCACCTGCCCGGACACCTGCTTGAGCACCTCCTGCAAAGTCGGGACTCCTTCGCCGTTGGACAGAGTCAGCTTTGCCAGATCGGCGGCGGTGCGCATACGGGTCGCGCCATTGGCTTTGGTCAGGCGTGACAAGTGATAGTCGTGAAACACCATCGCCTCGCCATCTGCCGACATTTGCACATCCAGCTCAATGGCATAGCCCTTGCCGATGGCAGCCTCGAAAGCCGCGCGCGAGTTCTCGGGAACCCCTTCGCTATGCAAGCCCCGATGCGCGATCGGGGGTAGCAAAAAGGCCGGATGCAATTCAGGCAATCTCGAAAATCCCTTCGATCTCTACCGCGACTCCCAGCGGTAAGGCGGGCACGCCCACAGCCGCGCGGGCATGGCGGCCTTTGTCTCCAAACACTTCGACCATGAGGTCCGAGCAGCCGTTAATAACCTTTGGCTGGTCCGTGAAATCACCGGCAGAATTCACAAACCCGCCCAGTTTAACCACCTGCACCAGCCGCTCAAGGTCACCGCCGCAAGCCGCTTTAAGTTGGGCAATAAGCGAGAGACCGCAGCGCTGCGCCGCGGCATAGCCCGCTTCGGCATCCATATTCTCGCCCAGGCGACCGAGAATCAAGCCATCATCCCCGATTGAAATTTGCCCCGATATAAAAACGAGATTCCCCGATTGCATAAACGGTACATAATTGGCCGCCGGCGCTGGCGCTTCGGGCAGGGTGATGCCAAGGGTATCAAGGCGGGATTGAATGGTTTCGGACATAGGAGCCTCCATTGAAAAATTCGCGTCAGCCTAGCGCGGAAATTAAGCGGGGAGAATACCTTAAATGCGGGCAGCCCGAATTTTGTGTGCTATGTACGGGAAAGCGTTTGGATTGCATCTCCACCGAAGCCGACATAAGCTATTTGCTCACTCGGAATACTCTTAAAGGTTAGCCCGTGCCCAAACCCCAGCGCAAAAACCTCCATATCGGCGACTCTCGCGGGCCGGTATTCGAGTTTGAGGTTGATGGGGTTCGCCAGCAAGCCCACAAAACCTGGTATCGGGGTGAAAATAGCCATTTCAACCCCAGCGTTGAGAATATGCAAACCGTGAATGCGGTGGCAGACCATGTGCTTGCAGGCTGGGTGCCGCCCGAACCTTCCATAACCCACAAAACAAATATCGTTGCATTCGGCAGCTGTTTTGCCGAGCATATCACCAGCTGGCTGGCAAAAAGTAATTTCAACGTGCTCAACCGGAAAGATGGCGATTGGGGGGAAACCTATATCGCGCGTTTCGGGGAAGGCATGGTGAACAGCCACGCGATCCTGCAACAGTTTGAATGGGCGCTGGAAGGCAAAGCTTTTACAGAAGATCTATGGCACGATAAAGACGCGGCTTCGCTCGGCATCGACGAAGCGATCCGGCTTCAAACAGAAGCCGCGCTTATGGCGTCTGATTTCTTTATCATCACGCTAGGGTTGGCCGAAGTCTGGAGCGATAAAGCCTCGGGAGATGTATTCTGGCGCGCCGTGCCCGAACATAAATACGACCCTGCAAAGCATGAATTTCGGGTCACCACCCATGGCGAAAACCTTGAAAACCTGAACCGGATTTATCAGCTCATTCGTAAGCACCGGCCCAGTGCCAAAATTATGTTTACCCTATCGCCAATCCCGCTTGTTGCAACCTTCAGACCGGTTTCGAGTATAACGGCCAACGCTGCTTCCAAGGCCATTTTGCGCGCCGCGCTAGACGAGTTTTTGCGCGCCCACCAGCCCGATGATGCAGACCTGCATTACTGGCCCTCTTATGAAATTGCTATGGATGTGTTTGCCAATCGCTGGTCGGAGGACCGCCGCCATATCAAACCCAAAATCCTCGATTATATAATGACACTGTTTGAGCACACCTGGTGCACAGGAACGCCCCAAATGGGCCTGACCGAGGCGTGGGTTCGCGCCCAATGCGCGGCAGGGGTTTTACCCAAAAGGATTAATCATTTTCTGGAACGCGGGGAGGATGACAAGCTGGAGGCACTACTGGCCAACCGGAGCGAAACCTTAAAAGCGATGGTAAAACAGGCGCAGCGGGAACGGGAAGCTAGGCTAGACGCCATCCGTTGACCCGCAAATCCGCGGAACCGGATTAATCCCTCAATTCTCTCGAAACGCCCGGTTAAAGTAATCAGCCAATGGCTTGATCAGATATTGCAGCGGCGTGCGGTCATCGGTTTTAATGAAGGCTTCCACCGGCATCCCGGGTAAAATCTCCAGCCCTTCCAGTTTGCCCAGCTCACCCTCATTTGGCCGCAGTTCGGCAGCGTAATAACT
>DFBP01000068.1:0-2117 GCA_002366685.1 Rhodobacterales bacterium UBA3077
CCGTGCTATTGCGGCCTTTATCGGGGTGCCCGAAATGCTTGGCAAAGGCCACGGGCGGCAGTTCCTTGCGGCGCGTGCGGATGAAATAATTGAAGCGGGCGCGCCTTTGGTGGCGATCGACCCGGTAGACGAAAACAAGCGCGCGATCCGCGCCTACCGCGCCGCCGGATTCTTCGGCGATGCGATTGTGACAGATGAGGACGGTATCCCCGTCATTCCGATGATTTATAAAAAGGAATCCAGCCAATGAACCACTTTCTGGATATTCATAAAACCGCGTCCGAAGACCTGCATAGCATGATCTCCGAGGCCAAGCGCATCAAAACAGCCCGCAAAGGCCTGCCCAAAGGCACACCCGATGTGGAGCAACCGCTGGCCAACCATATGGTTGCGCTGATCTTTGAAAAGCCCTCCACCCGGACCCGCGTTAGCTTTGATGTCGGCGTGCGCCAGATGGGCGGGCAAACCATGGTGCTTTCCGGCTCCGATATGCAACTTGGCCACGGCGAAACCATCGCGGATACTGCCCGCGTGCTTTCGCGCTATGTGGATATGATCATGATCCGCACCTTTGAAGAAAGTACTCTGCTGGAGATGGCCGAACACGCCAGCGTGCCGGTGATCAACGGCCTCACCAACCGCACACACCCCTGCCAGATCATGGCGGATGTTCTGACCTATGAAGAGCATCATGGGTCGATCAAAGGCAAAAAGGTTACGTGGCTGGGCGATGGCAATAATGTGGCTGCCAGCATGATCCACGCTGCCGGGCAGTTTGGCTTTGATATCACGGTTTCGGCTCCCGAAACCCTTCAGCCCGAAGCCGAGTTCGTGAACTGGGCCAAGGGCAAAGGTGTGAATGTTTCGCTTGAAACCAACCCGCAAGCCGCCGTTGAAGGCGCGGACCTTGTGGTCACCGACACTTGGGTTTCGATGCACGATAGCCAGACCACCAAAGAGCGCCGCCACAACCAGCTTCGCGGCTATCAGGTGGATGACGCCTTGATGGCCCATGCCAATGACGACGCCTTGTTCATGCATTGCCTGCCTGCTCACCGTGGCGAGGAAGTGACCTCCAGCGTCATGGATGGCCCGCAATCGGTGATCTGGGACGAGGCCGAAAACCGCCTGCACGCGCAAAAAGCGGTGATGCGCTGGTGCTTGGGCAAGTAGATTTCCGTTAGAGGGTTAGGGGGATTTCATCCCCCTCGCGCCGAATGGCGCTCACCCCCTGAGGATATTTAGACAATTTGGAATTTGGGATTCTGTTGGTGTCCCGCTTGGAGGGGAGATGGTTTAATGGAAAATACGGCGCTCCTTATTATAGATGTCCAGGAAGCCTTTAACGAGCGGGTGGCGTTGGGCCACCGGCGCAATAATCCGGATGCCGAGGCCAACATTGCGCGGTTGCTGGCAGGTTTTCGGCAGGCGCACTTGCCGATATTCCATATCCGCCATGCTTCTACTGAAGCCAATTCGCTGTTTCGCCCCGAGCGCTCCGGATTTGCTGTGCAAAAATTTGCCCGCGAGCAGGTCGGCGAGGCGGTGATCGTTAAGAACGTCAATAGTTCTTTTATTGGCACCAGCTTGGAAGAGGACCTTCGCGCCAGCGGACTCACCCGCTTGGTGATTTGCGGCGCGACGACCAACCACTGTGTGGAAACCACCACCCGCATGGCCGGAAACCTCGGGTTTGACGCCCTGCTCGTGCAGGATGCCTGCTGGGCCTTTGATCATATCGGTTATAACGGCGTGGCGCATAAGGCCGAGGATATCCACGCCATGACCCTGAGCAACCTCGACGGCGAATTTGCCACGGTCATCAATACCGATGATATTTTGCCCCGCTTGGCGGGGGAGGCATAGATGGTTCGCAAAGTTGGAATGAGGCCACGCCTGGTAGAAAAACGTGACGAGAGCTGGGAAGATTATCTGTAAGAAGGCGAAAAGCTGCTTTGGGATGGCGCTCCCGCCACCGGCCTCCGGTTTTCTGGCGCGGGGCTGGCCCTTAGTCTGTTTGGCGTGTTTTTCTTCGGGTTTTCTGTGTTTTGGGTCGGATTGGCCTCAAACACCGGCGGCGGGTTCATCGCCACCCTGTTTGGCCTGCCCTTTGTGCT
>DFBP01000068.1:2160-3096 GCA_002366685.1 Rhodobacterales bacterium UBA3077
GCCCTGATTGCCCGCACCGTGTTTGGCCGCCGGATGGAGAGCTACCCGATTGACCGTTTTTCGCCAATCGCGCTGGTCGAAGGCCCACTCGACACCGTGAATTTTCACCAAAAAACCGTGCGTAGCAAAAACGGGGATACCCAGATCAATATCGGGTTTCGCTTTATCAACGATGGCAAAAAAGTGTATAGGCTGTTGCGGGATGTCAAAGAGGGCAAATATGAGTGACGAAACCGAGATAGCTGTTTTTAGCGGCAATAAAGCGGTTTATATCCGCGTGCATGTGATTATGGCGGTCGTCGGGGCGATGCTGATCAGCGGTGCCCTCTACCTTGTCAACAATCCCGACTGGTGGATCGGCATTGTTGGCTCTTTTGCCGGTATTGCCATGCGCGGTTATTATATTGCGGATGAGCAACTCGGTTTTCAGTGGCGACTGACCAACAAAGCCCTGCACGCCCCGAATGACCGCGCGATCCAGCTTTCAGAGATTAACCTCGCCCGCAGCCTTCTCGGTTCGGTGCAGGTGATCACCCATGAGGGTGAAAAGTTCCTGATAAAATATCAGGCCGAGCCTGAGACGGTGATTGCCGAGATCAATCGCGCGGTGGCGAATGGATGAAAAAACGGGGGTGATCTGGAAAAGTAGCCCTAGTTTTCTTCGCGCGTTCACCAAGCAGGACGTGTTCGCGATCAAAGTGCTGATCGCCCTATTCTTCCTCGGTTGGCTGCTTTCAAATTTCGAGGCGGGTTCGGGGATCGACCCGTTGTCAAGGTTTCTACCCAGCCTGTTATCCTTTGGAAGCCTGCTATGGGTTGGCGCGATCCTCTATGCTGTAAATGTGCGCAAAACGTCTGGGTACAAACTTGTGCGCTATTTGATTACTAGCGATTGCGCCTATGTATTGGGTTTGGGAAAGCCAACTGGTGATCGAG
>DFBP01000068.1:3189-3385 GCA_002366685.1 Rhodobacterales bacterium UBA3077
CAAAAACCGATTGCTGAAAACGGGTTTGTATTTTTAGGCAATGTAACCGAAGTTTATCAAACGTTGATCGCGCAAATCGAAGCCAACAAACATCCCTCTTTGTAATTTGTTTTTTCCGCGCTATACCCCGTTGAACCCAAACCTTCGGGAGCCGCCGATGACCCTCCTCACCAATGCCCGCCTGATCGACCCCGAA
>DFBP01000068.1:3531-7369 GCA_002366685.1 Rhodobacterales bacterium UBA3077
GGGGTCACCACCATGGTCACCCGCCCCGATACCACGCCCGCGATTGACAGCCCCGAGCTGCTTGATTTCTTCAACCGCCGCGCAGCCGATATTGTGCCGGTTAACGTGCTGCCCATGGCCGCGCTGACCAAAGGCCGTGACGGGGCCGAGATGACCGAGATCGGCTTTCTGAAAGACGCTGGCGCCGTGGCATTCACCGATGGCGACCGACCGGTAAAAAACCCCAAGGTGCTGCAACGCGCGCTCACCTATGCTGCCGACCTTGGCGCACTGGTCATGGCGCACCCGCAAGAGCCGACCCTGTCAAAAGGCGCCTGTGCCACCTCCGGCCCGCTCGCCTCACTCATGGGCCTGCCAGCGGTTTCGCCGATGGCCGAGCGGATCCAGCTTGAGCGGGACATGGCGCTGGTCGAAATGTCAGGCGGGCGCTACCACGCGGACCAGATCACGACCGCCGCCGCGCTTCCTGCCCTTGAGCGCGCCAAAGCGGCAGGACTGGCAGTCACGGCGGGTGTTTCCGCCCACCACCTCACCCTCAACCAGCTTGATATCGAGGGCTACCGCACCTTCTTCAAGCTCAAGCCGCCACTGCGCACCGAAGATGACCGTCTGGCTGTGGTCGAGGCTGTGCAATCCGGTCTGATTGATATCATCTGCTCCATGCACACCCCGCAAGACGAGGAAAGCAAGCGCCTGCCATTTGAGGAGGCCGCCAGCGGTGCGGTGGGCCTGGAAACCCTGCTGCCCGCCTGTATGCAGCTCATCCATGCAGGGCACCTGACTTTGCCGGAACTGTTCCGCGCGCTATCGCTCAACCCCGCCAAGCTGCTCGGGCTTGCGACCGGGCGGTTGACCGTGGGTGCCCCCGCTGACCTCATCCTGTTTGACCCCGACAAACCCTTCGTGTTGCAACGCGCCGATCTGCGCTCCAAATCCAAAAACACCCCTTATGACCTGCGCCGCATGGAAGGTGTCGTGTTGCGCACCTTTGTGGCCGGCGAACAGGTGTTCCCGCTTGACGGCTAGGCCGTCGGCCTCTCTAATCAAACCAATCTGCACAAGCTTTTTAGGATTTCACCATGGTTCCATCTGTTTTCCGCTTCTGGGGTGCCAATCCGGGCTGGGAGGCCGCATGGCCATGGTTGCTCGGTGTCCTGATCGCTGCCTACCTCCTCGGCTCGGTGCCGTTTGGGCTTCTGGTCAGCAAATTCATGGGGCTGGGCGATGTCCGGAAAATCGGCTCGGGCAATATCGGCGCCACCAATGTGCTCCGTACCGGCAGTAAAAAAGCCGCGCTGGCTACGCTCCTGCTTGACGGCGGCAAGGGCGCTGTCGCAGTGCTGCTGGCTCGGCACCTATACGGAGACACCGCGGCCCAGGTCGCGGCCCTCGGGGCTTTTCTCGGCCATATCTATCCGATCTATCTGGGCTTCAAGGGCGGCAAAGGCATGGCAACCTTTCTGGGCATTTTTCTGGCCTTGCACCCAATTACGGGGCTGGCAACCTGTGCCACATGGCTGGTTACGGCGCTGGTTTTCCGGATTTCCTCGCTCGCCGCTCTGGTGAGCGCGCTCAGCGCACCGCTCTGGCTATGGCTGTTCGGCCTCACGCCCGTTACCGGTCTCGGACTGCTGCTGGCGGCTCTGGTCTGGCTGCGCCACCGGGCCAATATTCAGCGCATCGTGGCGGGCGCAGAACCCAAAATAGGCGAAAAATAAGCGGCTTCTTTTCTGCCAAATACTCCGGGGTGAATTGAGCGAAGCGAAAGGGGGGCAGCGCCCCCGCTATCTGCGCCTATTCCCATTCCATTTCTGAATAAACCTGCTGCGCGTTCCGCCGCGCCAGCCCTTCAAAATTAACCAGATACGACCACGCTGCCTGATCCACTTCGACCGAGCCGATAATATCGCCGCCATCGTCAATATAGGCACCCATCTGCGCGCGCAGGTTTGTGAGGTAGCTATAAGTGTCTTCCACAGCTTTTTCCAGCGTTACGGGGTTGCCATGCCCGGGCACCACCACTTCCGGTTCAAGCGCTGCCATCGCTTCGAAAACCTCGATCCAGGTGCCGGAGTGGGATTGGTCCCCAATCCCCAAAATCCGCTCAATATAAACGATATCGCCTGCAAAAACCACGCCCTCGGATGGCATCCACACGAAGCTGTCTCCCGGCGTATGCGCCTGCGCAACATGGCTGATTGCAAGCTCGACTCCGCCAACCGTCAGGGCATATTCGCTATCGAATTCTACATCTGCGTAAGCGGGAGACGTCCCCTCAAGCCCTTCCTCGCCAACCAATACGCCCAGCCCTGTCAGCTGCATTGAGCCACGCGCCTGATGGTCGCTTACAGCCGCCGCCGAGGCGATCACCTGCGCCCCTTGCGCCTGCCAGTATTCGTTGCCGAGCCAGCGGTGGTCTTGCCCGCCGGAATTGATGACAAAGCGCACGGGCTGGTCGGTGATGGTATCAATCACATCGTCCAGCGCTTCCGCGGCTTTCCAACCCGCACCAGCGTCAATCAGCACCACACCTTCGTCGGTTACAATCACGCCAAACGTGGCATTGTTGCCTAGGTTGCTGGGCGAGCGCTGGCTTAGATCTCCGACAATGGCAAAAACATTGTTAGAAACGGGTACAACCTCGAGCGCCGCTACCGGCAGGGCGCTGCTTGCCAAAAGTGCGGCCAGCGTAATCTGTTTCATATTATTCTCCTGTGGTTTGGTTCCAAGACCTTTGTTCTTTGCCTATGGGGTAGCTTGTTTCGCGTTGGCGCGCCATCGGTACAATCGTCACGGGCAAAGCGCGCGGGCGAATTCAGCTGCGCGCCAGATCCTGATGGATAATTACATCCGACTGCGGGTAGGCTTCTCTTATCCGCCGCTTGAGCGATCTGCTAATTTCGTGGGCGTCCCGCAACGGCTGCGCGCCATCCAGCTCGATATGCACCTGCACAAAAAGCGTAGCCCCGGCGGTGCGGGTTTTGAGGTCATGAAACCCGTGCACCCCGGGCCAGCCCCCTACGATGAACGCCAATTCTTCCATGGTCGCGCTACTCGCGGAACGGTCCATCAAGGCATCAAACGAGCGCCGTCCGATTCGCGCCGCACCATTGAGCAAGATCAACGCCGCCAGAAGCGCCACCACGGAATCCATCTGTGGAAAAGCAAATACCGAGCTCACCGCCAGCGCAATGATCGCGCCGATATTGGGGATCAGGTCGGCAATGTAATGCAGGCTGTCTGCGGCAACCACTTTTGAATCGGTGCGCTTTACAACACGGCGCTGCCAAAGCACCAGCGCTATGGACAATGCAACCGATGCGCCCATCACAACCATGCCGCGCGTTTCGTTGGTCAGCGGCGGGGGAACATCTGCAAATAGCCGGTCGATCGCGCCGTATCCGATAAAAACCGCCGCACCCGACAACAATACCGCTTGCCCGAGCGCGGCGATATCTTCAGCCGAGCTATGACCAAAGCGATGATCGTCATCTGCGGGGCGCGCGGCGTAAATAATGACCACTAACCCCGTGACCGAGATTACAAGATCCATAGCGCTATCGGCAAGCGATGCGGCCACCGAAAGCGCGCCCGTCGCCTGAAGGGCCCAAAGTTTGAGCCCGACCAGCGCCAATGCCACCAGAACCGAAGCCGACCCCGCCGACAGGTTTAACCGGTGACCCGGTCGCAATATGCCTTTATTTTGCGCATTCGTGTTTAATGTCATAGCAAGCTATGCTTCTTGGCCGCGTCATGGCGTCGCTCCTTGATAGAGATCAAGGTTATTGTGTTGCTTCCCATGTTGAAATCTTTGGTATGAATTGCCATGTGAGCACCA
>DFBP01000068.1:7408-8541 GCA_002366685.1 Rhodobacterales bacterium UBA3077
CAGACGAAGCCGATAGAGGCAAGAGATTATGACAAACCCAAGCCAGACCCCCGAACAACTCGAATTGCTGAAAATGACCAGCACAATTGTGGCGGCCCATGTCGGCAACGTAACAACGGCGCCAGAAGACATCACAGACCTGATCGATACCGTATTTGGCAAACTCGCCAGCATCAGCCTGCCGGATGCAAAAGCCTATGAGCGGCCCAAACCGGCCGTGCCGATCTGCGAATCGGTGACCGATGATCACCTGATCTGCCTTGAAGACGGCCGTAAAATGAAGATGCTCAAACGCCATATCGGCTCGGTTTATAATATGACCCCCGATCAATACCGTGAAAAATGGGGCCTGCCCGAACATTACCCTATGGTCGCGCCGAATTATGCGCTAAAGCGTCAGGAGCTTGCCAAGAAAATTGGTCTTGGCCACCATAAAAAAGAAAAGACTTCGTGACAGAATCCAAAAAGCTGTTCATCAAAACCTACGGGTGCCAGATGAACGTGTATGATAGCGAGCGCATGGGCGATGCCATGGGAGCCAGCGGTTATGAAACCGTGGATAGCCCCGAGGCCGCCGATATGATTCTGCTCAACACCTGCCACATCCGCGAGAAGGCGGCTGAAAAAGTGTATTCGGAGCTTGGCCGCTACAAAGGCTTGAAGGCTGATAATCCCGATCTGAAAATCGGGGTGGCTGGCTGCGTGGCACAAGCCGAGGGCGAGGAGATTATTCGCCGCCAGCCGATGGTCGATGTTGTGGTTGGCCCGCAAGCCTATCACCGCCTGCCGGATATGTTGGCCAAGGTGAAAAACGGCGGACATGCCATTGATACGGATTTCCCCGAAGAAGACAAGTTCACCAAGCTCCCGCGTGGCCCCAAGGCCAAGCGCGCCCCGAGCGCATTTTTGACGGTTCAGGAAGGTTGCGATAAATTCTGCGCCTTTTGTGTGGTGCCCTATACAAGAGGGGCCGAGGTCTCGCGTCCACCGGAGCGGTTGCTGGCCGAAGCTCGTGATCTGATCGAGCGCGGCGTGGCGGAGATCAATCTGCTGGGTCAGAATGTGAACGCCTACGAAGCTGAGGGCTGGTCACTGGCGCGGCTGATTCGTGAAATGGCCAAGCTTGACGGGCT
>DFBP01000096.1:0-4121 GCA_002366685.1 Rhodobacterales bacterium UBA3077
ATCGTCCAGTTGCCATCGTCACCGATCACCGCTTTGCTGTACATATTGCCGGCATCAGAGCCAGACTGGGGCTCGGTTAGCGCAAAATTCGCCAGCTTGCGGCCCGAGGTCAATTCCCGCGCCCATTTTTCTTTGAACGCTTCGGTGCCATAACCACAGGTGGCAAAGGTGCAGATATTGTGCATGGAAAGCGCAAAGGCGTAAGCCCCGTCCCCCTTACCCAACTCTTCGTAAACCCGAATACCGTCCCCAAGCGAGAGCCCCTGCCCGCCCAGTTCCTTCGGCGCATAAAGGCCGGTTAGCCCTGCGGCCCCTGCCTTATCCGATGCAGCGCGCGGCCAAACGGCGGCCTTGTTCCATGCATCCACATTTGGCGCTATCTCGCTTTCGCAATGTTGGCGGGCGGCTTCCAAAATCTGGTCGATATCGGTGCTCATCGGCAGGTCCTCTTTTTTTAAGGGTGTAGGTATTTACCACATGTTTGAACGACCGTTCAGTATTGTCAAATCCTAAAATCAGGTGCCCTGCCACGCCCTGAGCGTGGCACGCGCCGAGCGAGCGGGGCTGATTGGGCACTAGCCCAATTATGTCCCCGAGCGAGGCGCGCTTCCGGCGCGTCCCGCCACGCCCAGCCACTTAACCCGCAGGCATACGCGTCTCGGTAAGCTTTGCCCAATAAGAGCAGCCAACCGGGATCAGGTCATCATTGAAGTCATAGTCCGGGTGGTGCAGCGCAGCGGTGTCACCGTTACCGACAAAAACAAACGCGCCGGGGCGGGCTTCGAGCATGTAGGAGAAATCTTCGCCGCCCATAACAGGTGGCTTGTCCGTATGCACCATGCCCTCGCCGGAAACCTCTTTGGCGATTTCAGCCACAAATTCGGTTTGCGCTTCGTGGTTGCTGGTTACCGGATAACCACGGTCATAGTCCACCTTTACCGTCGCGCCATAAGCCGCGGCTGTGCCCTCGGCGATCCGCTTGATCGCAGCTTCCGCCATATCACGATTTTCGGCCGTCAGCGTGCGCACTGTGCCGCGCATTTCCACCCGTTGCGGGATCACGTTATAGGCTTTGCTTTCGGTTTCAAAACTGGTGACGGAAACCACCACGCTCTCCAAAGGGTCAGTATTGCGCGCCACAATCTGCTGCATCGCAACTACGATCTGACTTGCCGCCAGAGTTGTATCAATGGCTTGATCTGGCATCGCCGCATGGCCGCCTTTCCCTTCTACATGCAGCGTAAACTGGTCCGTTGCCGCCATCAACGGCCCGACCCGCATGGCAAATTCGCCAACTTCCATGCCGGGGTAATTGTGCATGCCATAGACTTCCTGAATCCCGAAAGTATCCATCATACCATCGTCAACCATCTCTTTGCCGCCACCACCGCCTTCTTCGGCGGGTTGGAAGATCACGACCACGGTGCCGTCAAAGTTGCGGGTTTCGGCAAGGTACTTCGCCGCGCCCAGCAGCATTGCGGTGTGACCGTCATGCCCGCAGGCGTGCATTTTGCCCTCGACCAGCGAGGCATGCTCCGCACCCGTAGTCTCGTGAATCGGCAAAGCGTCCATATCGGCGCGCAGGCCAATCACCTTGCCCGAGCCGGTTGACTTCCCTTTGATCACGCCCACAACGCCGGTGCGCCCGATGCCGGTCACAATCTCGTCCACACCAAATTCCTTGAGCTTTTCAGCAACAACCCCCGCCGTGCGGTGGCAGTCAAACAACAACTCGGGGTTTTGGTGCAGATCACGCCGCCATTCTGTTATCTCGGGCAGCATTTCGGCAAATCGGTTGATCTTGGCCATGGGTTACTCCTTTAGGGTTTCGATCAGGCGGCGAATAAAGGCCTCGCCCGCTTCAAATTGTTCAATCGCTATATATTCATTGGGCTGATGCGCCTGCGCAATATCACCGGGGCCACACACAACCACCGAATATCCTTCGCGTTGGAACTGGCCAGCCTCGGTGCCGTAGCTCACAACGTGGGTGCCATTGTCCCCCGTGATCTGCCGCGCCAGCAATTCAGCCGCGCCCTCTGTTTCCGGCTTCAGGGCGGGGTTTACATCGCGTGCGGTCACTGTGATTTTTGCCTCGGGGTGGATGGTCTGGATCTCGGCCTCCACTTCTCCCACATATTCCAAATACCGGCCATACCATTCCATTGGGTCTTGAGACGCCGGGCAACGGATATCGCAACTAAAGCTGGCGTTCAGCGCGGTAATATTGGTGGCCGAACCGCCTTTCATCACCCCGACATGCAGCGTGGTAAACGGTGGTTCAAACATTGCGTCAATATCATTCGGAGTGCCTGCCATGTTTTCCTCAAACCGCTGGCGAAGCCATTCGACCAAACGCGCGGCTGTCATCACCGCTGATACGCCTGTGTGCATGAGTGACGAGTGGACCTCGAAACCTTTCACGCGGGTCATAAAGCCAATCGCGCCTTTGTGGCCGCTCACCACCTGCATCATGGATGGCTCCCCCACAATCACCGCAGACGCGCGTGGCAGCTTTTCAACCATTTCCGAAATCATGAACGGCGCACCAAGGCAGCCGACTTCCTCGTCATAGCTGAGCGCTATCTGGATGGGGCGCTTTAGCCCCGCTTTCAGCATATCCGGCACCAGCGCCAGCCCGAGCGCATTAAAGCCCTTCATATCACAGGTGCCACGGCCATAGAGTTTGCCATCAGCCTCCACCACCTTAAACGGGTCAGTCTTCCATGCCTGCCCTTTAACCGGCACCACATCCGTGTGCCCTGAAAGCACCACTCCGCCTTCCACATTCGGCCCCACCACCGCGTAAAGGTTCGCCTTCTTACCGGTTTCGTCATAGACAAGGTGGCTTTCCACCCCGTGCCCTGCCAGATAGTCCTTCACAAAGCCGATCAACTCCAGATTGCTCACATCTGAAACGGTCGGAAAACCCACGAGTTTTTCAAGCATTTCACGGGGGGTATAGAAATCGGGCATAGGAATCCTCTGCATTGAGAAGTCGCATCCTGAAAAATCCTGACCCAATGGTCAATACCGTAAAAACAAGTGTTGTCGTTTGGCAGAACATATGCTTACCTCTTGGGCAAATGGCGACTAAACGCCACCATTCGCCCAAAGCGGCGATTCCCTCGGAGGGGTGTGAATGCTAGACGCCGGTGCCACGATTCTCAACGTGGCCAACCTGAAAACCGTTTTCAGCACGCGGGACGGGTATGTCCACGCCGTGAACGACGTGAGTTTCTACCTCAAACCGGGTGAGTTACTCGGCATAGTCGGGGAAAGCGGCTCAGGCAAATCAGTGACCATGATGTCACTCCTTAAACTGCTCCCTATGCCGCCTGCCGAAATTCGAAACGGCACCATTGATTTTGACGGGCGTGATATCCGCAACGCATCTGACGAAGAACTCCGCAATATCCGCGGTGGCGATATAGGCTTTATTTTTCAAGACCCTATGACCTCGCTCAACCCCGTGTTTTCTGTTGGTTTCCAGATTATCGAACCGCTACGCGTGCATATGAAGCTTTCCAAAAAGGCCGCCAGAGTTCGCGCTGCCGAGCTTCTGGAACTGGTTGGCATTCCCGATGCCAGCGCACGATTGAAAGACTTCCCCCACCAGTTTTCCGGCGGTATGCGCCAGCGGGTTATGATCGCAATTGCGCTTGCCTGTGACCCAAAGGTTTTGATTGCCGACGAGCCGACCACAGCGCTTGATGTGACCATTCAGGCGCAAATTCTTGAGCTAATCAAAGAGCTGCGCCAGAAGCTTGGCATGGCGATTATCTGGATCACCCATGACCTCGGCGTCATCGCCGAAATCGCCGACCGTGTGGCGGTGATGTATGCGGGGCAGATCGTGGAACACGCAGAAGTGAAAGAGCTTTTTGCCAACCCGCAGCACCCTTATACGCGCGCCCTGCTCGAAACTCTGCCCAAAATGGACGAAGCGCGCGCCGAGCGTCTGGCCTCGATTGACGGGCAGCCGCCCAACCTTGACCACGAACCGACAAATTGCGAATTTGCGCCGCGCTGCAAGCACGCGTTCGAGCGCTGCCTGAAAGAAAACCCGAAGCGGCGCGATGTAAGCCCGGAACACGATGTTGCCTGCTTCTGGGATGCCA
>DFBP01000096.1:4208-9402 GCA_002366685.1 Rhodobacterales bacterium UBA3077
TATTCGAGGGCGAAACCCTCGGGCTGGTTGGCGAAAGCGGCTGTGGCAAGTCCACCGTTGGCCGCTGTGTGCTGCGGCTCTACGAGGTCACCGCCGGTTCTATCGAAATTGGCGATACCGATATAGCGCACCTGTCCGGCCAAGAACTCCGCGCCAAGCGCCCCGAAATGCAGATGATCTTTCAGGACCCACAAGCAAGCCTGAATCCGCGCATGACCGTGGGGTCAATCATTTCCGAGCCGCTCGACGAGCACATGAAGATGAGCAAAGCCGAGAAGCGCGAGAAGGTTGGCGAATTGATGGACGCCGTGGGCCTTGCCCGCCGCTTTGCCGACCGTTACCCGCACGAGTTTTCGGGTGGCCAGCGCCAGCGCATCGGGATTGCCCGCGCTCTGGCCCTGAATCCGAAATTTATCGTTTGTGACGAGCCCATTGCGGCGCTGGATGTTTCCATTCAGGCACAGGTGGTCAACCTGCTCGAGGACCTTCAGGAAAAGCTAGGGCTAACCTATCTTTTCATCAGCCACGACCTCTCGATGGTGCGTCACCTCGCGACCCGCGTTGCCGTTATGTATCTGGGCCGACTGGTTGAGCTCGGGCCTGCCGAAACGATCTACATGACCCCCAAGCACCCCTATACCCAAGCCCTGCTTTCGGCCGTGCCGCACCCTGACCCCTCTCAAGCGGGTAACATCGACCGCGTTATTTTGGAGGGGGATGTACCCTCCCCGTCCAACCCGCCGCCTGGTTGCACGTTCAGCACCCGCTGCCCGCGTGCGCAGGCCATTTGCAAACAAGATTCGCCGGAGTGGCGCGAGATCGGCGAAGGTCACTTTGCCGCCTGCCACTTTATTGAATAACCAAGCGCGGACCAACCGTGCAAATTTCAACCAACCGAGGAGAAGATTAATGAATCTCAAACATCTCATCGCCGGTACGCTGGGAGCAGGTTTGCTTGCTTCGACAGCCATGGCTGGCGGCCACGAGGCACAAGGCCGTGATGGCAGCGTCAATATCATCTATTGGCAAGCTGCCTCCATCATGAACCCGTATCTTTCGGGCGGCACAAAAGACATCAACGCCGCTTCGATGGTGATTGAGCCTTTGGCCCACTACGACGAAAACGGCGCCATGGTGCCAACACTCGTTGACGAAATCCCAACCGTTGGCAATGGCGGTGTATCCGCTGACCTGACCTCGATCACGTGGAAGCTATCCGAGGGCCTGCTATGGTCTGACGGTTCGGCGGTTACTTCATCTGACGTTGTGTTCACCGCTAACTATTGCATGGACGAAACCGGCGGCTGCCAGCAGCTTTCAAAATTCGGCGGTGTTGAAAGCGTTGAAGCGGTTGACGACCTTACTGTGAAAATCACGTTTGACGGCCCTAAGCCGTTCCCATACGGCCCATTTGTTGGCTCAACCACTCCGATCCTGCAAGCGGCTCAATTCGCTGATTGCATGGGTATCGCGGCCCCAACCTGTACGGACCAAAACTTCGGGCCGATCGGCACTGGCCCGTTCACCGTGACCGAATTCCGCGCCAATGACAGCATCACTTTGGCCGCCAACACAAACTACCGTGAAGCTGGCAAACCTGCCTTCGCAACGGTCAACTTCAAAGGTGGCGGGGACGCGGCAGCCGCCGGACGTGCCGCTCTTGAAACCGGCGAGTTCGACTACGCCTGGAACCTTCAGCTTGCGCCAGAAATTCTGGCCGATATGGAAGCCAAAGGTGTTGGCACCGTTCTATCGTCGTTTGGCCCGCTCGTTGAGCGCTTGATGATCAATCTGACCGATCCGTCGGCGGACCTTGGTGACGAGCGTTCGACTGTAGCTCACCCACACCCGTTCATGTCTGACATGGCTGTGCGCCAAGCGCTCTCTATGGCGATTGACCGTCCGCTGCTGGTTGAAATCGGCTACGGCCAAGCTGGTAAAGTTACGTGTAACGTGCTGCCTGCCCCTGCCATTTATGACTCGCCAAATAACGCGGGCTGTGAAGTGCAAGATATCGCTGGCGCCAACGCGCTGCTCGATGAAGCTGGCTGGGAAATGGGCGCTGACGGTGTTCGCGCCAAAGACGGTGTTCGCCTCTCGATCCTGTATCAAACTTCAACCAATGCCGTTCGTCAGGACTTCCAAGCCCTGATCAAACAGTGGTGGTCTGAAATTGGTGTTGAAACCGAGCTGAAAAATATTTCAGGCGGTGTATTCTTCGGTGGCGACCAATCTTCGCCTGATACGTTCCAAAAGCTCTTTGCTGACCTGGAAATGTATGCGAACAATTTCGATGGCACCGATCCTGAAGCCTATATGGGCAACTGGGCATGCGCCGAAATTCCTTCGCCTGAAAATGCATGGCTCGGCGGCAACATGCCGCGCTACTGTAACGCCGACTATGACGCACTGGTTGCCGAAATGGGTGGCACAGCAGACATAGCCGAGCGTGCGCGCCTCGCGATTGCGATGAACGACATGCTGATGCAGAGCTACTCCATTATTCCACTGGTTCACCGTGGTAATGTTTCGGGCATCGTTAACACGCTCGAAGGTGTGAAGCTTAATGCTTGGGATTCCGAGTTGTGGAACATCGCTGACTGGTCTCGCTCCGAATAAATAAACCAATTGGCAGCTCCGGCCCCCGTGCCGGGGCTGCCCCATTCAAGACTGATAAGCCGAGGCGCTAATGCTCAATTTCACTCTCCGTCGACTGATGTTCACCATCCCGACGCTTTTGCTGATCAGTTTTATTATTTTCCTAATTCTGGATATGGCCCCGAATGACCCGACGGGCAACCTGCCGCTAACCATTCCGCCCGAAGTGCGCGCCACCATTCGCGCCAGCCTTGGCCTTGATGAGCCGCTCTATATTCGCTACCTGCTCTGGTGCCAGCAGTTCTTTGTAAACGAACCGCTCAACCTGCTCAACGAATGGTTCGGTTGGTGCATAGGTGATTGCGAAAACCGGTTGCGGGTGAGTAGCTGGGCCACCCGCTCACCTGTGGTAGACCTGATCGCAGAGCGTATGCCGCAAACCCTGTGGGTAGTTGGCATGTCTTATGTGGTCGGTATCCTGATCGCGGTGCCCATTGGCGTAATCTCTGCCTACAAACAGTATAGCTGGTTTGACCAGTTCGGCACATTCATCTCGATGATCGGCTTTTCGGTGCCAACCTTTTTTACCGGCGTTCTGATGATCGTTATATTTTCGGTCTGGGTCCCGAATGACAGCATTTTCTGGCTGCCTTCCATCTATGATACCACCCACAAAGTGGATGATTGGAGCAGCTTTGTTTTTCAAATCCGCCAGATGGCGATGCCTGTCATGGTGCTGGGGCTCTATAACGCCGCGCTCATCAGCCGGTTTATGCGCGCTTCCATGCTCGACAATCTCACGCAAGACTATGTGCGCACCGCCCGCGCCAAAGGTTTGAAAGAGCAAACCGTGCTTCTGGTTCATGTGCTCCGCAATTCGATGATCCCGGTCGTGACCGTGATCGCGCTCGGCATCCCGCAAATCTTTGGCGGGGCGATCATCACCGAGCAAATCTTTAAGGTAAACGGCCTTGGGCAACTGCTGATTATCGGCATTCAAGGGGCTGATATCCCACTGGTGCAAACCCTCACCTTCCTGTTCGCGGTGCTGATCGTGCTATTCAACCTTGTTGCCGATGTTCTCTACGGCTTGCTAGACCCGAGGATCCGCTATGACTGATTCATCACTGGAAGATGACCGCAAGTACCGCTCGCTTTGGGGCGATGTCTGGAGCCAGTTTCGCACCCACAAAGGCGCGATGGTTGGCACTGTGGTGTTTCTAGGCATCCTGATCGGGGTCGCTATAGGCCCATACCTGTGGGATATCGACCCGGGCTTTGCCAATATCCGCCACCGCAATCAGGGCATGAGCTGGGAACACCCGTTAGGCACCGATCAGCTCGGCCGTGATATGCTTGCGCAGGTTCTACAAGGCGGGCGCGTTTCCATTGCAGTTGGGCTTACCGCTATGCTGCTGTCACTCGTGCTCGGCACGCTTATTGGTGTGATCGCGGGCTATTTCCGCAAACTGGACGGCCCGCTGATGCGCCTCACCGACCTGTTCCTCGCCCTGCCGCTACTGCCGCTGCTGCTGGTGATCATCATGCTGTTCCGTGATACCCTGCGCGGGTTGTTTGGACCGGAAACCGGCATCTTCCTATTGATCGTGTTCATCATCGGCGTAACCAGCTGGATGCAAACAGCCCGTATCGTACGCGGCGATGTGCTGGCCCTGAAAGAGCGCGAGTTCATTCTTGCCGCCAACAGTATCGGCACACCTTCACAGCGGGTGATCTCACGGCATATCATGCCCAATATCCTCTCGCCAATAATGGTCTCCGCCACGCTCGGTATTGCCACCGCAATCATCACCGAAAGCGCTCTATCCTTCCTCGGCCTCGGCTTCCCGTCTGATTTCCCCACATGGGGGCGGCTCTTGTTTGACGGCACGCAATACATCTCGCAAGCGCCTTCCCGGGTGATCTGGCCCGGCCTCGCTATCTCGCTCACTGTACTGAGTGTAAACTTCATCGGTGATGGCTTGCGTGACGCGCTCGACCCCCGCATTCGTGGCCGTTAAGCAACAATAACAGATGGGTGAGCGCCGAAATGTCTGAATAGGGTTGTGTGCGGGGCCAACACTGGCACTTGCTCCAACTGAGCGGCCCGCGCCACGGAAATTGGCAACCTTCGGTGGCGCAGGCGATAGCTCTAGCTTGGTTAGTGGTCCAATAGCTGGGCGGCAAATATTTCGCCCGGCCCAACTGCCTGAACAATAACCACATATTGGCCAGTTTGTGCATCGGGCACCCTCAAAACAGCCGGTCCGGTGCCATCCCATTGGCCCAACGTATCCCAGCTTTGCACGATGTTGACGTAATTAATCGTTTTACCCGCATTCTCGCCGCGACGGATCATCACCGACTCGCCATCGGAATACCGCACCAGATGGATATCCGCTTCACCCAACATTTCGGTCTGAGGTGACATTTCAATCTCGATCCCGCCCGCATCATTGCGCACCGCGAGCGAGACCTTGGTTGCATGGTCTTCAAATTCCATAATTTGCCGCTGGATTTCATCACTCCGGGAACCGACCATATAGTTGAGCCCCTGTACCACCATCTGCGGCGTATACACCGAGCGTTCATGCCA
>DFBP01000096.1:9463-11503 GCA_002366685.1 Rhodobacterales bacterium UBA3077
ACATAGTCATGGGTGGCCAAATCTGCCAGCAACCGGTCAGCCGGCGGGCAGGAAGAGCACCCTTGTGACGTAAACAATTCAACAACCACGGGCCCTTCGGCCTGTGCCGAAATCGGCGCCAAAAGAAGTGCCGCACCAAACAACCTGCTATACCAAGACATACGAATCCCTAACTTACGTTTAGGGAAACCTAGCAAGTATGTATCCAATTGGCCATTCAACCCTTCGCGAGCAAGTGTGAACAGGTGGCGCACTCTATGAAGAATTTACCCTAGCGCTTTGACGGGCCGCGTTTTTTGCCGCGCAGGCTCACGCCGGGGGTATTGGCGGAAGGTTTATGCGTGCGCACCCGTGGCCCTTTGGGCTTGTGTGCCGGGCGTGCCGCTTCCGGCTCGCGCTTGATCCCGAGCTGGTCCCGCAGTATTTTGGGCCGCACTTCCTCAACCGCCCCGCGCTCCAGGTCTCCTAGCTGGAAGGGTCCATACGAGATGCGGATCAACCGGTTCACCACAAGGCCAACTTCCTCCAGCGCCCGCCGGATCTCGCGGTTTTTGCCTTCGCGCAAGCCGATCGTGAGCCACACATTTGCGCCTTTTTGCTGATCAAACTCCACGCTCATAGGCTGGAACTGTTCCCGCCCGATCATGATCCCCTCACGGAGCGGCTTGAGCCGCTGGTCAGAGGCGATCCCGTTGGCCCGCACGCGGTACTTGCGCACCCAGCCGGTCGAAGGTAGCTCGAGCTTGCGCTTTAACTCGCCGTCATTTGTGAGCAGCAGCAGGCCTTCCGAGGTCAGGTCAAGCCGCCCCACGCTCATCACGCGCGGGAGCTCGGGGGGAAGCCGGTCAAAAACCGTCGCCCGTCCTTTTTCGTCCCGCGCTGAGGTCACCAGCCCGGCGGGCTTGTGATAGCGCCACAACCTGGCCGGTTCGGCAGCGGCCACTGGGCGGCCATCTACCAAAATTTCATCGGCATCGGTGACGTTTAGCGCAGGTGAAGCCAGCTTCTGCCCGTTCACGCTCACACGTCCGGCTTCGATCATCCGTTCCACTTCACGGCGCGAAGCCACGCCCGCGCGGGCCAGCCGCTTGGCGATCCGCTCGCCCTGTTTTACATCTTTTTCCATAATTGGGGGCTTACACCCTAGCTCGGCCCTTGCATAGAGCCGAATTGCGAGCGACTAAGGGGTATGACCAAATTTACCAGCTATATGGATGTGGCCCTAGAGGAAGCCAGAGCGGCCGCCGAACGTGGCGAAGTACCCGTGGGCGCCGTGATTGTGATAGATGGCGAAATTGTAGCGCGGGATGGAAACCGGACCCGCGAGCTGAACGACCCGACCGCTCATGCGGAAATGCAGGTGATCCGCTCAGCCTGCGCGAGCCTCGGAAAAGAACGACTTTCTGAAGCCGATTTATACGTGACGCTGGAACCCTGCCCGATGTGTGCCGCCGCCATCAGCAACGCGCGCATCGCACGGCTATACTATGGCGCAAGCGACCCGAAATCAGGGGGGGTGGAGCAAGGGCCGCGAATCTTCAGCCATCCGCAATGCCACCATAAGCCCGAGGTTTATGAAGGGGTTGGGGAGGGAGGAGCCGCCGAGCTCCTGAAAAAGTTTTTCGCAGACAAACGCACCGCGTCATAGCAGGAGAACCCTCCCGCCTGTCAGTGGCGGCGTTGCATAGGCAACGCACCCCTTCCCGTTGGGCTTGGCCTCGCTACGCTCGGCGGGTGCGCCTAGCCACCCTAAACCACCTCCGCCTTCCCCTCCAGATGCCAGACTTTGGATACAATCTTCCACCCCTCTTCGCCCTTCACAAAGGCCAGATGGTCCACGAACACGTTCTCGTGCGCCTGTAACCGCAGCTTTACGGTCGCGCTTAGCGCGGAAAGCCAATCAATGCTGATTATCTCTTCAACCCGCTTTTGCGCCCTTCCAGCGGGCGAAGGACGACTTGCGACATCCGCGCGGAAACTGGCAATCGGGTCTACAAATATTTTACCTTCATCGGCATCAAACAAGCTTGAACCCTCGTG
>DFBP01000096.1:11517-11992 GCA_002366685.1 Rhodobacterales bacterium UBA3077
TATCTACGGCCACCAGCAATTCTTTAGTCTTGTTCATTAAACGCTCCTTTTCTCTGCTGGGTCAAAACATACAGCGCATGGCCTAAATGGGTAGTGGCGTAAATGACATAATATGATAACTTTACGCCAAAACAGGAGAAGCTCCATGCACCGCGTCGCGGCCCTGACCTATGACGGTCTCTGCACATTCGAGTTTGGTATTGCTGTTGAGGTCTTTGGCCTGCCGCGCCCAGAATTCGATTTCCCGTGGTATGATTTTGTAACCGTAGCCGCTGAAGGCCGGCGCAGCCGCGCACTCGGCGGAATCGTGGTTGAGGCAGATGCCGGCTTGAGCGCGTTGCAATCCGCCGACACTATAATCCTACCCGGTTGGCGGGACCGAGCCGAACAACCGCCGCAAGCCCTGCTGGACGCCCTGATCACCGCTCACACCCGTGGTGCGCGCCTGTTTTCCATTTGCTCGGGTGTGTTTATT
>DFBP01000096.1:12035-12205 GCA_002366685.1 Rhodobacterales bacterium UBA3077
CGGTATTGCAAGCGGCCTACCCCGATATCACCGTGGAGCCGGACCGGCTCTATATAGACGAAGGTCAAATTATTACCTCTGCCGGAAGTGCCGCCGGAATTGACGCTAGCCTTCATATCATCCGGCAGGATTATGGCAGCCAGATCGCCAACACCGTTGCCCGCCGCCTT
>DFBP01000062.1:0-2435 GCA_002366685.1 Rhodobacterales bacterium UBA3077
TGATGAGATCCATAGTCAGAGCGATATTCCCGAAGATCTTCGACAGATTTCCGAACGCGCTCATAGGCCTTTGCAAAGAGAATGTCGGCGCGGGTTTGGTCTCCAATATAAGCGAGCGCAGCACCAAGTTGGGCAAGAGCCATCGGGGTTGCGAACTCGTCTGCTTTTACGTCTGCATAGTAGCGCAGATCTCCAATGCTCGCTTGCCCCTCACGCGCCAGAACCATGAGCGCATAAGCAATATCTTGCCCCGCGTTTTCGAAATCGCCCGCGTAATTCAGCTCATTGCGCAGGTTTTGCAGCGCGCTGGTGAACGCGCGGTCTGGCACTTGATGCCCCGCTATGCGCGCGCGGCTCAGGAAGTCGGAAGCAAAAGCATCGAGCCACAGGTCTCCGCTACGTGGCCGCCACTGTCCGAATGAACCGCGCGAAGTTTGGTTGGAAAGCACTAATGCGATGGCGTCTGATACGCGGATATTTGAATCGTAATCCCCGTCCAAATCCATTGCTGTTGCAATCTCTGAAAGGTAGAGCAGGGGAATTGCACGAGAAATTCGGGTTTCGGTTCCTCCCCATGGTGTCTTGTCCAGTGCGCTGAGCATACCGGCCACGTTGAAACGCGCCAGAGGGCCATAAGCAACACTGCCTTCTCCGGTGCCGGGCTGAAGGTCGTGGAACACTTCCTCGGCGATGATAAAAGTTCCGCCATTTGCGGAAAGCGGCGCAGAGATGTCTCTGACAATTGGCGGGTCGTTGGCGCGTATTGAAACCGGAAATGTTTGGATGAATTGCGAACCATCAGAAACTGTGGCGGTAACCGAGATTTCAGAATCGCCGACCTCTCCCGCCCTTATCGGGAATTCGAGTGCGGCCTGATCCCCAATATTTAGAGACAGGTTTTGCACTGAAAGGTTTTGCGGCACGCTGAGTCCACCCTCAGTATCGACCGAAATCTCGATCATACCTGCTGGGCCTTTCACATTGGCGACATCCACTCTGAGGCGGGTTTCGTCACCCGGTGCCAAAAACCGCGGGAAGGCTGTTGAAACCACAATCGGATCGCGGACAAGGAGATCAAATTCGGCTTCACCGATGCTCGATTTTGACCATACCACAGCCATCAACCGGACGGTGCCATTAAACGCAGGCAAATCGAAATCGGCGGTTGCATAGCCATCGGCTCCCACTTTAATCGGGCCAGAAAAATAGGCGATGAGGTCTTGGGTCGGCGGTGGAGCGTTGACCCTCGCCAACGCCCCGTCACCACCAGAGCGCAGTAGTCCGGGTGTGCCCTGCATTCCATCAATCAAGCGACCGTAGATATCTCGAAACTCGACCCCGAGACGGCGTTGGCCAAAATAGTATTCTGAGGGGTTAGGGCTCTGGAAATTGGTCAAGTTGAGAATACCAACATCTACAGCGGCAATTGTTGCATAAACAGTTTCACCTGCGGGGGCATTATCTATTTTTATCCGCGCTTCCAATGGGCCTCGAGGTGTAATCTCGGTCGGCATATCAAAGCTTGCTGAAAGGTCTCGTGAGCCTGGGTTGGTAGGGGCATAAGCCAAACCGATAGAGCGCGCCGGATTTCTGCTTTGTAGCTCGTCCATTGGCTGGATAAGGGTCGCTACAATGTAGGCACCGGGCCCCCAGTCTTCCTCAACGGGGACCTGAACCAACTGTTCGCCCGCTTCTACGTCAACCGCTTGCATCGAGATCAGACGGTCAGACACAACACGCACCAACATTTTCCCATCCGTACGCGGAGTAACACGAAGCTGGGCCGTTTCACCTATTTCGTAGCGCGCTTTGTCGAGGCTAACATCCAACACATCTGGCGTATCCGAACCCGCGTCAGCGCTCCACCATCCCGAATTAAATGCAAACGAGCTCGCGGTATATTCCGGTTCTGAGTGAACAAGTTTTAGCTCATAGCGGCCCCAGTCGATATTGGCACCTATACGGATTGGAGTATTGTTCAACAGGTCAATTTCACCGCTAGCCACACGTACCCGACGGGTAACAGGCTCCCAGTTCCAGCGACCGTTATAGCGATACCATTGATAATGCCGCTCGACGCGCGAAAGCGTCCAGCCAACATTTGGCATGTCGGTACGGTTTATATCGCGATCAACTGCAATAATTTCAAAAGCGGCTTCAGCCCCTTCACGCAGTGACCCTTCAAAGAGCGGCTTGATCCCGATGCGCGAACCGTCTGGCAGAAGGGCACGGGTTATAGAGCGCTCAACGGGCCTTCCGGACCCATCCGACATTCTGACTGTCGCGCGCATTTTCATGGGCTGGGTGACTGGCTCCATGTCAGGAAGGGTGAGCGCAAGTGCGAGCGCGCCATTCTCGTCGGTCAAGCTATCCGCGGAGATCGGCGCGTAGCCCTCTATAAACGGCTCGTCAGAAAGGCCGAACTCATAACCCGG
>DFBP01000062.1:2512-4794 GCA_002366685.1 Rhodobacterales bacterium UBA3077
GCGAGATCAAAATCTATTCGCTCCGGAATGAAGTCCTCAACAAGGAACCGGATGGTTTTGAGACTGGGCTCTTCCGGGTCCGCATGGACCTGCAACATCCACGTTCCCCGCATGGCGGTATTTGACAGAGGTTTTTGATAAACACGACCGCCTGCGGCCAAATCGTGAAGAATATCGCGGCTGTGCTCAACCCCGTCCGGCCTGTAAAGTATGGCTGTGAGCGGAAGGCCCTCCACGCCGATAGCGTTTGAATCGCGCGCGAGAATTGTGGCGTAAACTGTCTCACCCGGCCGATAAGCACCGCGCTCAAAGGATGCAAAGATATCCAAATTTCCGGGAGCAGGGCGGCCTTCTACCCCGCGGTCTGACAAATCCATGGCCCCTTCGTTTAGGTCAATAAAGGCGAAATCGCCACTGTCTGATTGCAATTGCAGCATTGCCGGGCTTTGGCCACCCTCTCCGAGCGTGTATCCTTCCGGGACCTGCAGGTATCCTCTGGAATCTGTCCGGGCTTCAAAAAGCATTGTGTTATTGTTGGCGATCAAGCGCGCTTTAACATTTTCGAGGGGCAATGCATTCCTGAGTGAGCGGGCGAAAACATGGAGCCCGTCCGCGGCCAATATTGTTTCCAGCCCCATATCGGTGACGATAAACCACTGGGTTGAAGCTTCCTCCCACGGTTCGGAGCTTCCCGCAATACGCGCGGTCATCGCATAAATACCGGGTGAGAACTCTTGTAAGGCAGGCGCTAGCGGCAAAGCGGTAATTACATTGGCGTTGAGCGTGTTTTGCACTTCGCCGATTCCACGCCATAGCTCTTCACCACGGGATTCCGCGATATCGTTTTCGGAATACTCGTCCAGTGGGTTTCCCGCGACCTCGCTTGACAACGAGGGAACCAAATTGCGCTCATCAATGCGGAAAAGTCGGAGCTCAATATCATCCGCATTGACGCTCGTAACCGGAATTGACGGATTGTCGCCCATCGGCAGCACATAAGAGCGGCCAATGAAATGTACAGCTGGGTCTCGGTCGCGCACATATACCGAAACCGACATTGACTTGGTTAAGGTTTCTTCACTGGCAGCGGGCAGACCTTCGCGCAGGGTAATCTCGTAGGTTTCTCCGTGCGTTACACCATCAATGCAAAGCTGCTCTCCTTCGACTTCAACAGGGAGGTTGCCGGACCCAAGGCGCACAAAGTTTGCGTAATCTACGCCTAGTTCGGACAAACGCTCATTGAAGTTCAAGCAAATGCGAGGCCGTTCCGCATTATTGTCCACTTGATGGTCGGTCACCCGAAAGCCAAACAAACCAATAGCGCGATCTAAGGCTGCCTGACGGGTGTCTGACGGGGAAAGCGATTGCGCGAGGCGGAATGCATCAATTGATTGTCGCCCATAGTCTGCCACTTCAAGCAGACGGCCAAGAAGTTCCATGGCCGTGGCGCGCTCTTCGTTATCGCTGCTGCGCAAATAGGCATTTATCGCCGAATCGCGGGCAAGGCTCCGGCGGGTGCTTGAGAATGCCGAGTCGCCCTCGGCCATCTTCGCGGCTAATGTCGCAACGAAAAGCCACGCATCCGCGCTGTCGTCCAAGCTGAGCTTTTTGCCGGCATAATCAAGCGCGCTGATAAAAGAAAAGCTCTCCATAGAGGATTGAAGCCGGAGTTCGATCTCGCTCAACCCAATATCGTTGACCCTGTATTCCAGTCCGATTCTTTCAGCGCGGCGCGTGGCGCGGGGTATGTATCCGTCGGGCAGAAAATCCAGATCGGGCAATCGGGTGCGGGCGGTTTCTCTTAGAGCCGTAGGAGATTCAACCAATTGTAAAGAGAGCGCGCCCTCAAAATAACTACGTTCATTTGCGGTGTTTTTCAAAAAACACGCACCAGCCTTTTCGTTGAAGGTCAGGGCACGGCAATTTGCATCGTTTATGCAGGCCGCTTCACATATTTCGAGCGTTGTCTCCAGAATCGTCCGGATATCGCCTCCGAAAAAGTCGCTATTTTCAAAGGCGATACTGCGCCGTTCTGGAACGGGTGAGTCCTGAGCCAGCGCGGGTAGGGCCAATAGTATAAAAAGAAGAGACGTAAAAAACCGGTTTATAAACATTTTGTCGCTCGTGTTTCAGAAAGAACCACCGCAACTATAACAGGTTTCGTATGTACTAAGGTAAATTTTTTAGCGATTAGTGACGTCAAGCGCTCTTGTGCCGATTACCGTATATTCCCACCTTTGCACGCCCGTAACTTCAGGCAGATTGTTGAATAGATAAGTGGC
>DFBP01000040.1:0-309 GCA_002366685.1 Rhodobacterales bacterium UBA3077
GGTATAAAAGCTTACCCGTTTCATCGCATCCACGGTTTCACCGCTGATGCCCGCTGCCTCCATAAAGGAAAGGGATTTTGAAATATCCCTCGCGAGCTGGTGGTATTCTTCATAGCCAGCGCCGCCCATGGTGCTTTCCAGCGTCCAGTTATGCACGCGCTTGATATCGGCAAAACCACCCTGCGAAAACGCCCGCAACAGGTTCAGCGAAGCTGCCGCTTGCGTGTAAGCCCGCAGCATCCGGTTCGGATCTGGAATGCGCTCCTCGGGCACAAACCCGAAACCGTTGATGATATCGCCGCGGTAGCT
>DFBP01000040.1:429-3545 GCA_002366685.1 Rhodobacterales bacterium UBA3077
ACTTTATAGGTGTCGCGGATCATGTCAGACGAGAACTCGTCAAAGCTTTCAGCGCAGTCGCCACCTTGCAGCAAAAACGAGCGGCCCTCGGCCACCTCACCCAGTGCACGGGTCAGACGGCGCGCCTCGCCAGCGAAAACCAACAATGGATATCGCGCCAGACGATCAGTTGCGCCCGTCAAGGCTGCCTCGTCTGTATACTCGGGCATCTGGATCCGGGGCTTGCTGCGCCAGTCAGATTTGTTCCAAGTCATCGCCATTTCATTGCTCCTCAGGTTAATTTTCCGTCCGCCATCATAGCGGAAGTTTTTTTATTGACCATAGCCATAAAATCTACAAGATACTTCTTGTGGTTCGCAGGGTTTTTCCAGCAACTTTTGACCAAACCCATTTTCGATGCAGGTGCCTATGTCAAATGCCCCTCATAAAGCCGCAAAACGCTTTGTGTTTCTGCTGCTGCCAAATTATTCTCTGATCGCGTTTTCAAATGCGGTTGAGGCTTTGCGGCTGGCCAACCGTATGTCTCGTGAAACGCTTTATGAATGGGAGTTGGTGACGGAAACCGGCGCGCCCGTTGCTTGTTCGTCCGGGCTTAGCTTTGAAGTAGATGCCGGACTGGAAGAATTGAACCGTGAAAACACAGTGCTGGTGTGCGGCGGGGCCCGTGTAAAAGAAGCTGTTAACAACAAGCTGATGAACTGGGCACGGCGCGAAGCGCGGCGCGGGGTGGCTTTTGGCGGCCTCTGCACCGGTACCTATTTTTTGGCCAAAGCGGGCCTGCTACAAGGCGTTAGCGCAACCATCCACTGGGAAAACCGCGAATCTTTGATTGAGGAATTCCCTGATCTTGAAGTCTCCCCCGCTGTTTTTGTAGTTGAGAAAAACCGCTATTCAGCGGCAGGCGGCGCGGCAGCGTCTGACCTGATGCTTCACCTGATCGCAGCCGACCATGGCCCGGACCTAGCCAACGCGGTGGCCGACCAGATGATTTATACAACCGCGCGGACATGGAAGGACGAGCAGCGCCTTAGCATTCCAACCCGCATTGGGGTTCGCCATCCAAAGCTCGCAGGAGTCATCAAAGTGATGGAGGGCAATCTGGAAGAACCCATTACGCCGCCCGAGCTGGCTTCGCAGGCGGGCATGTCCACCCGCCAACTCGAACGACTTTTTCGCCGCTACCTAAACCGCTCCCCCAAGCGGTATTATATGGAATTGCGTTTGCAAAAAGCGCGCAATCTTTTGATGCAAACCGATATGTCGGTTATCAATGTTGCGCTTGCCAGTGGTTTTGCCTCCCCCTCACATTTTTCAAAATGTTATAGGGCACATTTTAATACCACGCCTTACCGGGAACGGGGCGCGCAGGATAGCACGATGCATCGCAAAGAATAAAGGTGGCGGGGCCTGAGGCCCTAGCCATCGGGTATGCGCCTCCACTCACACTTCGGTTTATGCCGAAATAAGAACCTTGACAGAAAGAAGACGCTCCTCTAGCCATTTTAATAATTCGGCGATGACCGAAGTGTTAAATCGGGGAGTTTCAATGCAACGTAAATTGATGGCCGAGTGGCTTGGCACATTCTCGCTGCTGGCCACGGTTGTGGGCTCGGGCATTATGGCGGAACGATTAGCTGGCGGGAATATCGCGGTTGCGCTGCTGGGGAACACCGTCCCGACGGGTGCCATTCTGGTGGTGCTGATCACGGTTTTCGGCCCGATATCCGGCGCGCATTTTAACCCGGCGGTAACGCTTACCTTTGCCATTCGCAAAGAGATCAGCCCGCGGGATGCCGCGCTCTATGTGCCAGTGCAAATCTTCGGTGGGATCGTTGGGGTTTTTGCCGCCCATGTGATGTTTGACATTGACCTGATCAATCCCTCAACCACGATCCGTAGCGGCACTGGCCAGTGGGTCGGTGAGTTTGTGGCAACCTTTGGTCTGGTTGGCACCATTCTGGCGTGCCTCAAAGCCAAACCCAGCGCGGTGCCGATGGCGGTCGGGCTTTATATTACCGCGGCTTACTGGTTCACCTCCTCAACCTCGTTTGCCAATCCGGCGGTCACTATCGCGCGCAGTTTTTCAGACACGTTTGCCGGTATAAACCCCGCCAATGTGTTGGCTTTTGTGGCGGTGCAGCTTGTGGCTGCGGTATTGGCCACCTTCTTTTTTAAGTGGCTGCTCGCTGAAGAAGCCTGAGCATTCCCCCTTGCCGACTCCTCTGGATCGGGTATAACTGAACAAACGGTCAGTTAACTGGAGGAACCCCCATGTCCGATCCAATTGTCATTGTTGGCGCATCCCGCACCCCGATGGGGGGCTTTCAGGGCGCTTTGAGCGGGGCCACCGCAGCCGATCTTGGCGGCACGGCAATCAAGGCCGCGCTTGAGGGCGCGGGGGTTGCTCCCGATCAGGTCAGTGAGTTGCTCATGGGGTGTGTTTTGCCCGCGGGCCAAGGGCAGGCACCGGCACGGCAGGCAGGCTTCGCGGCCGGGCTCGGCGAGGAAGTCCCTGCCACCACGCTCAATAAAATGTGCGGCTCCGGCATGAAAACCACGATGATGGCCCATGACCAGCTATTGGTTGGCAATGGCGATGTGGTTGTCGCCGGTGGCATGGAAAGCATGACCAACGCGCCCTACCTGCTCGAAAAAATGCGCGGCGGGGCCCGCATCGGCCACGGGCAGGTGATCGACCATATGTTCCTTGACGGCTTGGAAGATGCCTATGACAAGGGCCGCCTGATGGGCACCTTTGCCGAGGACTGTGCCGAGAAATACCAGTTCACCCGCGAAGACCAAGATGCCTATGCCCTGAAATCGCTCAGCAATTCGGTAGAGGCGATCGAAAGCGGGGCTTTTGACGATGAAGTCACACCGGTGGTGCTGAAAACCCGCAAGGGGGAAATCACGGTGAGCGTAGACGAGCAACCCGGCAATGCAAGGCCAGATAAAATCCCCAACCTGCGGCCCGCTTTCAAGCAAGACGGGACCGTAACCGCTGCCAATGCCAGCTCAATCTCCGACGGGGCGGCCGCGCTGGTCCTGATGCGGGAATCAGAAGCCGAGGCCCGCGGGCTCAAGCCGCTGGCGCGCATTCTCGGCCATGCCAGCCA
>DFBP01000204.1:0-1476 GCA_002366685.1 Rhodobacterales bacterium UBA3077
GTCAAAACGCGATCTTCCACTAACCGAGGGTCCGCAAAGCCCGCCGCTTTGGCCATTGATATGAAATCATTCCAGTAAAGCGCCCCGCTCAGGCACTCGCCATAAAGCACCGGGTCATCCAGAAGTTCAGTCGGCACCCTCCGGTCCGCGTATACATCCGAAAAATAAAGCTCCCCGCCCGGCTTCAACAGCCTAAACGCCTCGCGCAAGACTGCGGGTTTGTCGGGCGAAAGGTTGATCACACAGTTGGAAACGATAATATTAAAGCTTTCATTGGCGAGGCCTAGCTCACCAAGCCTTTCAATATATCCTTTATGGAAAACGGTATTGGGCGCGCCGTAGCCAAAGGCCTCGGCATGGTGCTGTACATGCCGGCGCGCCACCGTCAGTTGCTCGTCGGTCATGTCCACGCCAGTAACCGAGCCCTGCTCGCCAACCAGCGCCGCCAGCGCATACACATCCCGCCCCGAGCCGGAACCAAGGTCAAGAATATCCGCCCCGTCAAGCGCATGCGGTGCCACCAGCCCGCAGCCATAATACTTCTCGGTCACTTCGGGGTGAATCTTGCCAAGCACGTCCCGTAAATAGGCGGGCACATCGTCAGGCGTACAGCACGCATTGGTCTGTAAATCCTCCGAGCCTTGTAGCACCTTGCCGTAATAATCCTGCACATTTTCATGTTTCATGTCAGATCAAACTCCTGCTCGCCAAACTTCTGGCCGTTAATCTGCATATAAACCCTTTGCCTGCCGGGGAAATGCTTAAACGTTGTCGCGTCCTTCAAGAATCTGTGATTTTTCGTGAGCATAACCCGCTCCCCAGCCTTGATATCCAGCTTTTTGAGCTTGAAAACCTTGGGCCGCCGCTGCCCGTTGGCCTTCACAAACTCAATCACATAATCCACCATCAGGCTTTCATCCTGCGACGCCTGAATCACCAGTTCAAGCTGCCCAACCTCGCCGATGGCAACCAAGGGCGAAAACTCCATTTCCGCCGAAATCTGCGGAGCGCTGCGATACCCGAGCATCTCCAGCGCCCCTGTATGGCCTTTCTTGACGAGGGTCCGCAGCGCGTGGCGCGTCATCCAGTCCAGCTCATCCGCTGCCTGTTTCCCCGCCACCTTCCAGCGCGCCAGCGCCTCCAGCACCAGCTCCGGGTCTTTCTTTGTGATATCATTCAAGTGGTTCGCCACCGAGCGCGTCACGTACCGCGTTTCATCCGCATGCAAAACATCCAGCAGCGCCATCGGCTCTTCTATCGAAAGCCCAACCTTTACGCCCCAAGGCAGCATCGGCCGCGTTCCCTCGCTCACCAACCGTCGCACGTGATAGTTCTCATCCTGCGCCCACGCCGTAAGCGCCAACATCGTCGCCTCAGGCTCAGCGTTCAAAAAATGCCGAATATCAAATTCCACTGAAAACCGCTTGGTCATCTCTTTCAGCAATGGCAGCGAAATATCCAGCCGCGCCAAGCCGT
>DFBP01000204.1:1526-2598 GCA_002366685.1 Rhodobacterales bacterium UBA3077
GGCAAAGCTGCCTCCAGCACACTTGTTGCTTCCGCAAAATCATCCGGCAGGTGTACCGCCAACACCTCCGATATATGCACAATTCGCGCCTTTAGCTCCAGCTCGAGCAGCCGCGCCATTACATCCCTTACAAACGCGTCCGCCTCCAGTGCCCCTCCAAAAAGCCCCGCCAGATAGCGAACCTTTCCCTCGTTAAACAGCTGATCTTTCAGGCTAAACCCCTTGGTCGCCCTGTTAGCATCTACCGCCACTAGAAAAGCTCCAACCCTTCGGTGATCAGCCGCCAAACCAGCATGCATTGCAGGCCGGTTTGTACGATCAGGTAAAGCATTCCAAACCACTTCCACCCGCCCGCGCCCTTATAGGCCCAGCCCAGTATCAAAACCACTCGCAGCAGCAAGATCAAATAAACTGCGTAAAACCCGTTGAGCGCAATCAGTACCTCCCGCAAAATACCCGGAAAGTAGATATTCACGATAATCCCTACCAGCACGCCAACGGGCACAAATACGAGCGCAGAGCCAAGCAGCCCCGCCCAAAATGTGTCCCCAAACGAGAGCCGCCCTAGCAGGAGTTCCCTAAACCACTTCGGCGTGAAATACGGAAGCTTATCGGCGTTAGAGCGTTGCATTCAGCGCACCACCATCTAGCAAAATATTCTGCCCGACAATAAATCCGGCTTTTTGTGAGCACAAAAACGCGCACATCGCGCCGAACTCCTCCGAGGTCCCATAGCGCCCCGCCGGAATGGTCGCCATTCTTTGCGCACGTGCTTCTTCAAGCGTGATGCCTTGTGCCGCAACCACGCCCCCGTCCAGAGCCTTCGCGCGATCCGTCGCATGAAGGCCGGGCAGCAAGTTGTTGATCGTTACACCCGAACCGGCCACTTGGCGGCTGGTTCCGCCGACATATCCGGTCAACCCGGCCCGCGCCGAGTTAGATAGCCCTAGTACAGGATTCGGTGACTTTACCGATTGCGAAGTGATATTCACCACACGCCCCCAGCCTTTTTCCATCATATCCGGCAATACCGCCTTCATCATCGCAATCGGCGCCAGCATATTGGCATCCA
>DFBP01000204.1:2629-4184 GCA_002366685.1 Rhodobacterales bacterium UBA3077
CACCGGCGTTATTCACCAGAATGTCGGGATTGGGGTTAGCGGCAAGTACCGCCGCACGCCCTTCTTCCGTGGTAATATCCGCTGCCACTGCGGTTACCTGCACGCCGAACTTTGCCGCTATTTCTTGCGCCGCTTCCTCAAGCGGCCCAGCGCTGCGTGCGTTGATCACGAGGTTCACCCCCGCCTCGGCCAAGGCCTCCGCACAACCGCGCCCTAGCCCTTTTGATGCCGCGCAAACAATCGCGCTTTTGCCTTTGATTCCCAAATCCATGTCAGTCTCCCGATTCCGTTTGGCAGAAGCCTAGACGAGCCGCGCGGCAAGCACCAGCCCAAGTCGAATTTCTACCAAAACGCTTGTTTACTCCAGCAAACATGCTCATAAAGAGAATAAAGGTAGGTTTGAAATGAAAACACTGTTCTCAAGTATTTTTGTCCTGGCAGTGGCGCTGGCCACAAACGCCTCTGCCCAATTGAGCTTTCAAGGTGGGCGAATGGGCGTATCTCACTTCGAACTACATAATTACTTCATCGAACCTTATGACCCGAGCTACTCTTACAGCTATTTTTACAAAGAGACCGAACTCAATTTCGATCTGGTCTACAGCGCAGATCAATTTGGGCTGCAAGCTGGTGGTTATGTTGGGGACGTAAAATGGCCCCACCCCTCGCCCCACCATTGGCAACAATATGGCGTCAACCTGCATGGCTATTTCACCAGCCCGAACGGGAACAAATTTGGAGGCGTAATTCAATACTCACGCGCTCTGAACCCGACCCAATCGTATTACGTCGCCCCGCTCGTTGGCGTTGAAAGTATAATTGCGCTCGGCCCCTTTGATCTTGAAACGTCATGGGTTACCCGCGCTTTTCCGAGGGAATATCCGCTTTCAATAGCCGCTGTGCAGATACATTTTCCGGTTAACAGCCAGTTCGAATTGCGCGCTGGATATTCCCACAGGCAGCGTCAAGAATGGCGTGACCCACTGGAATTTTATTCGGTTGGCCTAAGCTATTCGCCTTCAGGTCAACGAATTACATTTGATTTGGATTATTCAACTCACAATTACTGGGAGGCAGTAATGGAAACGGTTCAATTGAGCGCCCGCTACACTTTTGGCAAAGGCAATACCGGACGTCTGTTTAGTGACCGGAGATCCGGCATCGGAAGACTTGGTGTCTAGGTCATTTTATTGGACAAGAGGTGGCCTAGCCGCAATTCAACCACGCCAAAACAAGCCATAGGAATGTTCATGAACTACGCAATCACTCCCCTGGCATTACTTCTTTCAGCATTCGCATTCAGCGCAACGGCAGAACCAAAATTTGAAGGTGGGCAATTCGGCATATCCGGTTTCACCTTACATGAGCACCTCTATGATGATTTCTTCGAAACCTACCTTGTGAACGATTGGTTTGACGAAATTGAAGCCAATATCGATGTTGTCTATTCGTTTGGGAGCTTTGGCTTACAGGCTGGCGCTCATATAGGCACCGTTAAATGGCGCAGCCCCTCCGCCACGCCAACCACCCATTATGGAACCAGTCTGCACGGATA
>DFBP01000256.1 GCA_002366685.1 Rhodobacterales bacterium UBA3077
ACATCGGTCAAATGACCGGTAAGGGCAGCGGCAGCGGCCATGGCGGGGCTTACCAAGTGCGTGCGGCCCCCACGGCCTTGGCGGCCCTCGAAATTACGGTTTGAAGTTGCTGCGCAACGCTCACCAGGCTGAAGCTGGTCGGGGTTCATAGCCAGGCACATGGAGCAACCGGCAAGCCGCCATTCGAAACCGGCATCTTCCAGAACCTCGGCAATGCCCTCTTCCTCAGCTTGGGCGCGCACAAGCCCCGAGCCCGGCACAACCATCGCCCGCATTCCGTCTTTGATCTTTTTGCCGCGCACAACGTCCGCTACCGCCCGCAGGTCTTCAATGCGACCATTGGTGCAGGAGCCGATGAATACCGTATCAATTTTGATATCGGTGAGCTTCATGCCCGGCTCCAACCCCATATAGTCCAAAGCGCGCTGGGCGGCTTCGACCTTGCCACCTTCAAAATCTTCAGGTGCCGGGACATTGGCCGAGATCGGCAACACATCTTCGGGCGAGGTGCCCCAAGTGACCGACGGCTCAATATCTTCGCCGCGAAGGGTCAGAACCTTGTCGAACACCGCATCATCATCGGTGAAAAGGGTTTTCCAATAGGCGAGCGCCGCTTCCCACTGTGCGCCTTTTGGCGCGTGCGGGCGGCCCTTTACGTATTCAAAGGTTTTGTCATCAGGCGCGATCAGCCCAGCACGGGCACCACCTTCAATTGCCATGTTACACACGGTCATCCGGCCTTCCATTGAAAGATCTCGGATCGCTTCCCCGCAATATTCGATCACGTATCCCGTGCCGCCGGCGGTGCCGGTTTCACCTATCACATGCATGGTGATGTCTTTGGCCGTTACACCCGGTTGCAATTTTCCGGTGATCTCGACCTTCATATTCTTGGACTTCACCTGAATCAGCGTTTGCGTGGCCAACACGTGCTCAACCTCAGAGGTGCCGATGCCATGCGCCAGCGCACCAAAAGCACCGTGGGTCGCGGTATGGCTATCACCACATACCACGGTCATACCCGGCAAGGTCCAACCTTGCTCGGGGCCAACGATATGCACAATGCCTTGGCGAACATCATCTACCGGATAATAGTGCACGCCAAAATCAATGGCGTTTTTTTCCAACGCCTCAAGCTGGATTCGCGATTCCTCGTTTTCGACACCTTCCAGGCGGTCCAGCGTGGTGGGCACGTTATGGTCAGGCACCGCGATCGTTTTATCGGGAGCATGCACGGGGCGGCCCGCATTGCGCAGGCCTTCAAAGGCTTGCGGCGAGGTCACCTCATGCACGAGGTGGCGGTCGATATAGAGCAGGGAGGTGCCGTCTTCATCGGTCGAAACCAGATGGGCATCCCAGATTTTGTCATAGAGAGTTTTGGCGGTCATGATATTCTCGCAAATATTTGGAAAAGAGGGAGCGAACAGCGCTCAGTCATGCACCTTGTTGTTGTAACAATCCCTCGGCGTGGAACCTCCACGGCAAGCGGGTATGATCATCAAGGTCAAAAATTCGTTTCATAGCGCCTTTTTACGCTGATTTGTGAGAGGGAGCAAGCAAGAGAATTTTTTGTTTGCCGAGCAGAAATTGTCGTCTGGAAGACATCGTAAATGCAGAATGTAATCTACATCTGGATTCGTCCCATTATTTAGGGATGTGTTGAGTAACGAGTGAATTGTGAGTGATTGATTTAGGCGCTGGTGAGGGGTTTTCTGTGAGGAAAGCTATCCAACCGGCGCCATTAAATCGCTTCTGTCAACGGCAGGGTGTTTCAGGGCATTGCTCTGGGAGGGTCCCCTAGGCGGCGGGAAGTGGGTTCAAGGCGGTTGGACCCACTTTGCCGATTGATTGAAGATCTGGAAATTTGGCAAAAAAGTCCACAAAAACCAACACGGGTAGCCACCGTAAAATGCAGGTTAAGGGTGTTGTGCTGGATTTCTTCGCGCAAACAGCTAGTGTGGACAAATTGCCTATTGTTTTGATTGACAATTATTCTTAAATTCCACCCTAAGGGGTGCCTGGGGAAAAATTTGGAAAATTGCATCAGATTTCCACATTTGCTTAAATGCGAAATTCTCGACGGGTTGGACGTCGCGTATAAAAAGGAATTCCTAAACGCCTGCACGGTCAAAACCTACAAAAGCCGGACCATGATATTCGAGCAGGGTGAGCCTTCGTCAGGAATGATGTTGCTGGCGCATGGCTTTGTTGATGTCACTTATATCGGGGAAGATGGCCAGCAGGTTTTTTTGGCGCGGGCCAAAGCTGGTTTCAATCTCGGCGAGTCTGAGGCCATTGCAGATGAGCCCTGCGCGGCGACCTGCACAACCTCACGCAATGCAACCTTGCTTGCCTGCACCAAGCCGCAACTTTTCCAGGCCCTGCAGAAAGTGGAATTCGTAAAAAACATGGCCAAAATGTTCCACCGCAGGCTTGCTTACAATAATTGGCTGAAACATGTCAGCCAGTTTGGCGCGGTTGGGCAGCGACTGCGCGGGTATCTTTACCTGCTTGCAGAAACATCGCTCATAATTGACGAAACGCAATCATACCTCGCCAATGTGGTGGGCTGCTCACGGCAAACGGTAAATCGGGAACTGGCGAAGTTGCGGGACGAAGGCTTGATCGAACAGCACGGCAGTCAAATTATCGTCTTTGATCGGGACAAATTGGGCGAAGGCTTAATGCCCTAGCGGCAAAGCTGGGCTGCCCTTTTGCCAAACCTGATTGATATTCAGGCCCTCGTCCAACCAGATAAAGTCTGCATTTGTGCCGGGTTTAAGGCACCCGAACTCCGAATCACGCTTAATGAGCTGCGCCGGATAGAGCGACGCCATCCGCAGGGCCTCTTCGAGCGTCACCCCGAGATATTGATGAACAAAGCGTACAGCAGATACCATATCCAGATCCGCGCCGGCCAATGTGCCGTCATCAAGGAGAAGGCGGCCGTTTTCCCGGGTAATGGTCCGGCCATTCAGCGTGAAGCTTTTCAAGTCGGTGCCTATGGTTGCCATCGCGTCGGTGATTAGAAATATCTTGCCCGGCCCTTGTTTGGCCCGCAGCGCGATTCTGAGCGTGGCTTTGGCAGCGTGAATACCATCGGCGATGATGCTTGCCGAAATCCGACCGTCATCCAGTGCGGTGCCCACAAGCCCGGGCTGGCGGCTTTCGATCTGGCTCATCGCATTAAAAAGATGGGTTGTGCCGCTGGCGCCCGCTTCGATCAGGGGCAGCAATGTATCAGGCTGGGCGTCACTATGGCCGATAGAAACGATGGCCCCTGCCTCGACCAGTGCTTTGACTTGAGCGGGTGATGTGGACTCTGGCGCCACAGTTGTAAACAGGGTTGGCAGGGCCTTGGCTGCTGCCAGAAGCGTGGCAAGGTCGTCTTCTTCCATCGGGCGGATCAGGTCGGGATCATGCGCGCCTTTCCGGGCGACACTTAAATGCGGGCCTTCGAGGTGCAGCCCGATATGGCCGGGTATGGTTGCTCTGGCCGCGTCGATCGCCGTTGCAACTTGTTCTTTTGAGTCGGTGATTAGGGTGGTCAGCAGTGAGGTGGTGCCAAAGGGCAGGTGGGCTTTGGTGATGGTGGCAATTGACCCCGCCGTGGGGGACTGGTTGAACAACAGGCCGCCGCCACCATTGACCTGCAAATCTACAAAACCAGGCGCAAGAAGGCCACCCTCGAGCCGCGTAGTGCTGGCATGGCTGGGGATATCGGCTTCGGGAATAACCGCTTTGACCTGCGTGCCATCTAGCAGCAACGCGTGGCCGCTCCGCCGCTGAAATCCGTCAAAAATGTCGGGGCCATGAAAGGCCGTTAAGGTGCTTGTCATATGGTTTCCGTGACTTTTTTGAGGTTACGGGGGGTGTCAGGGTTTATGCCGCGTTCACGAGCGAGGCGCTCTATAAAGCTATAGAACGAAACAATCAAAGCCAGTGGGTCGGTGAGCGGGTGGCCGGTGGCAGCGAAGCCGAGGCGCTGGGCGGGGTTGACGTGATCAGAGGTTACGAACACATCTGCGCCTATGTCAGCCATTGCTTTCGCGACCTCCAGAACCGCAGGTTCAGCCGCATCGCGCGAGGCTAGTGCGAGCACGGGAAAACCGGGTTCGATGATCGAAACAGGGCCATGCAAAACTTCTGCGGACGAGTAGGACTCGGCGTGAATTTGGCAGGTTTCCTTAAA
>DFBP01000104.1:0-713 GCA_002366685.1 Rhodobacterales bacterium UBA3077
TCAAAGGTCAGTAAAACCGGTGCCGCCTGCCCCGGCACCCCGTCAATCCGCGCCTCCCCTTGATAGCTGACCGCCCCGCCGGGGGTCTGCACCAACGCCTCGGCTACCTGTCCGGTGTTCTCCATAAATATCCGCACCCGCGTTTCCTCACCCGATGCCTCAACCAACCCGCGCTCAATCGCAAACGGCCCAACCCCTGCCAGCAGGTTGCCACAATTCTGCGCGTCCGATACGCGCGCCTCGTCCACCGAAACCTGCAAAAACAGATAATCCACATCCGCGCCTTTGCGCTCCGATTTCCGCACCACCGCCGCCTTGGATGTCAGCGGGTCCGCCCCGCCCATCCCGTCAATCTGGCGCGCATCCGGAGATCCAAAAGCCCGCAGCAAAAATCCGTCACGATCCTCAGGCAGATCAGAGGCCAGAAAATACCCGCCCTTGGAGGTCCCCCCCCGCATCCACATGCAAGGCAGACCCATCAAGCGCCAACCCCCGGCTTCTTTTCTGACCAAATACTCAAATCCTGCCGCTTAAACATAGCGCAAACCCTTCGCCTCCAGCCGCCCGCGCATGTCATACATATCCAGCCCCAGCTCTCCGGCGGCAAACCGCTTGCGCTTTTCTTCCTCACTGGCCGCGCGCGCCTGTGCTGCCACTAGCACCGCCTCGGCTTCCGCCATAGGCACCACGCAAACGCCGTCATCGTCAGCCAC
>DFBP01000104.1:755-1214 GCA_002366685.1 Rhodobacterales bacterium UBA3077
ACCGAGCCCAGCGTTTCTTTCACCGTCCCTTGCGCGTGCACCGCACTTGACCATACCGGAAATCCCATTTCCCGCAGGTCCGATACATCGCGCACGCCCGCATCAATGATCAACCCGCGCCCCCCTCGTGCCATCGCCGAGGTGGCCAACAGATCGCCAAAATATCCGTCCGTGCAGGGTGAGGTCGGGGCCAGCACCAGAATATCGCCTTCCTGCAATTGCTCAATCGCCACATGCAGCATCCAGTTATCCCCCGGCGGGGCCGAGATCGTCACCGCCGAGGCTCCCAGCCGCGCGCCGGGCCAAACGGGGCGGATAGACGCNNCCGGCGCCCCGTAGCCTCGTGCACCGTCGCGACGCCACACGCGCCTAAAGCCTGCACCAAATCGGGCGCAGCGCGCTCGATATTTTGCACCACAACCCCGCTCATAGCTCGTCCACCGTACGCGGGTAAACGCT
>DFBP01000104.1:1243-3264 GCA_002366685.1 Rhodobacterales bacterium UBA3077
TGGAACCCTTCGGCATAACGCGCCGGTCGCCCGCCTGCCATGCCGCCGGAATTCCGGCGGAAGTGGTTGCCGCGGTTTTCAGCCAAGTTGGTGTAGAAGTTCCACAGGTGCTCCTGCCCTTGCATGCACTCAATGGCTGCCCGCTTTTTATCCCAGACATCGGTGATGTCGAGAAAGGTATCCGGCTTCCACTGCATTTGTTCGCTTTGATGCGGCTCAAACAGGTAAAGCTGCGGCGCGCCGAGCACCTTTTCGTCGGGGTTGTGCCCCCAGGCTTGTGCGATCATCCGGCATTCCATCGCGACCTTGGTCGCATAGGAATGGTCGGTATTGTAGGGGTCATAATGGGAGTGGCTCATCATAAAGTCGGGCTGCACGGCGCGGATTAGATCGACCAGTTTGAACTTGGCGTCACGGTCCATTTCCAGTGGATAATCGCCAAGGTCAAAGAAACGGATATCATGCACATCCAGCGCCTGCGCGGCCGCTTCCGCCTCGACCCGCCGCGCGGCTTTCACCGCTTCCACCTCGGTTTCACCGGCTTTCCAGAGCTTGGCGCTCTCGCCGCGCTCCCCATAAGAAAGGCAGCAAACCGTGACCTTGTAGCCGAGTTTTTGATGCAGGGCTATCGCGCCGCCCGCCCGCCACACAAAATCCGCCGCATGGGCGCTGATCACCAAAGCTGTTTTTTGATCCACCATAATTCCCTCCGCTATTTGCGCTTTATATTGAGAGCGAACACTGGCAGTGTCCAGCGCCTTGTCATGTAATTTTCGCTACCCTTCCGGCAGCCGAGCCGCTAAACCCTCTTTATGAAAAAAAATGTACTCGCTTTCTCGGTCCATCTGTTCACTGCCGCCGGTGCGGTGCTGGCTCTGTTTGCCATGTTGGCAGCTGGGAACCAAGAGTGGGCCAACATGTTTTTGTGGCTGATGGCGGCGCTGGTTGTGGACGGATTGGACGGCCCGCTGGCGCGCCACTTTGAGGTCAGGAAATATGCCAGACACTGGGATGGCCAGTTGATGGATTTGATCACCGACTATCTGACCTATGTGTTTATTCCGGCCTATGCGCTGGCCCAATCCGGGATTTTGCCAGCGTGGGAAGGGTGGATTGCCGCGACCGTAATTATCCTTACCGGAGTCGTTTATTTTTCGGACACGCGGATGAAGACCGAGGATAATTCGTTCTCGGGCTTTCCCGGGTGCTGGAATATGGTGGTGCTGGTGCTATTTGCGACCAAGCCGGATTTTTGGGTGATGTTGCTGGTGATCGCAATTCTGGCACTGGCACAGTTTTTCAGTTTGAAATTTGTGCATCCGGTCCGCACCCTGCGCTGGCGGTCGGTGTCGCTTTCAATGATCGTGATCTGGCTCGGGTGTGCGTTCTGGATTGGGTGGCTGGATTTTGATGCGCCTTATGTAGCGCAGGTGGTTTTGTTGGCAAGCAGCGGGTATCTTTTGTTTGCCGGCATTTTGCAGCAGGTTTTACCGGTTAAGTCGGGTTCGTCGGAATAGGGTCGGAAAGGGGCGCTGCCCCTCTTTGGCCTATGGCCAAATTCACCCCGGGATATTTGGACAATCTGGATAGGGTTAGCGCAGCTTTGGGGGCGCGCCCTCGGGTTGGGCATTGGCCTCCACGCCTTTGCGAAGGCCGCCACCGATGCGGTGTGCCAGTGCGCTCCAACTGGCGGCGATATCTTCAGGCAGGCTTTCCACGAGCACTTCGTCAAAGAGCCCGAGCCAGAGCTCGAAATGTTCGGGTTTGATCATGGGCCGCATCGAATGCATGTGTTGGGGATTGCCGCTGTAGCCGCGCTCGAACAGAATAGCATTTCGCCAGAAGCGCGCGATTTTTTCTTCGTGGGTGACCCAGCGGGCGGTTTCATCGGGGATGCTGGCAAAAAACACAGGGCTCAAAACCGGATGCAAGCGGATGCGGCTGTAAAAGCGGGCGACAACGGTGTCAATTTGGCTGGCCGTTACGGGAAAGCGTGGTGGTATAGACATGGGAGTTCCTTA
>DFBP01000104.1:3374-6760 GCA_002366685.1 Rhodobacterales bacterium UBA3077
GTTGGGCTGCCGGTATATTTTTTGATTGCTATCCATGGCTTGAAAACGCGGGTGGCATCCCTCGAAACTCTGGTCCTTGAGCGTGAGGACGTGGGCGAAATAAAACCTCTGTCAGAACCGGTGCTTTCGCCGGCGGCAGATCAGCAAGATGAGATTCCTGAGGAATTCCTCGAAAAACCAGCGGTTTCTGAAAAGCCTACGCCCGCGTGGCACCCTACACCAAAAGTGAAGCGCAAGCGCGAATCTTTTGTGTTTAACACTGGCAAAATTGCGCAGATGGTGACGTGGGCCAAGGAAAACTGGGTATTTATTCTGGCGGGTGTCTCGCTGGCGCTGGCAGGCGTGTTTCTGGTGCAATACGGGGTTGAAAAGGGATTGTTGACCCCGCAGATGCGGGTGATGGGGGCAATTGTTTTTGGCCTCGCCCTGATCGGGCTGGGTGAGGTTGTGCGCCGCAAATCTGCGGGAGACGAGACCGGCAGTTTTGCGCTGCTACCATCGGTATTTGCAGGTGCGGGGTTGGTGGCTGTGTTTGCAGGCGTGCTTTCGGCGCGCATGCTCTACGGGCTGATTGACCCCGGGTTTGCCTTTGCCGGGCTGGCGATCACTGGTGCGGTGGCGGTGCTGCTGGGGTGGATATATGGGCCGTTTTTGGCGGCGCTGGGTGTATTCGGAGCGCTGGCGGCGCCGTTTTTGGTGGGCGGAAATCCGGACGGTGCGGGACCTTTGCACCTCTATTTTACGCTGATTGCCGCTGTGGCTCTGGCCATTGATGCCTATAAGCGCTGGGCTTGGTTGAGCGCACTGGCGCTGATCGGCAGTTTTGCGGCGTCATGGCTTTTGCTTCAGGATACGGATACCGGTTTTTATGCGGTTCTGTTTGCTTTCGTGACCGCGCTTCTGGCGACCGCGTTGCCGGAGCTGAGCCTGACTCCGCGCCACCAAGGGCAGCGGGTTTCCAGTTTTTTGACCCAAAAACCGGGCACAACCAAGCATGAGTTTCCGACCCGCGTTGCGGCAGGTACTTTCATCGCAGCGACTGTGTTCATTGGCTGGATTTACAGCCATGACGCAAGCTTGTTCTGGCTGGTGCTGATGGTGCTCGGGCTCATGTTACTTGCGGCTCTGTTCTGGATGAAAGACGCGCCGGCCTTGGCGGACCTTGCCTTTGTTCCGCCGATCATTGCGCTGCTTGTGATTGCCGGTGAGGCCGTTAACGCAGGGGCCGTTGCTGTTGACTGGGTAGCCGACGCGGCCGTTTCGCGGGACCCGCTGGTGAAAGCACCATTGGCGGGGCTTTACCTGATGGTTGGTGCGATGGCGGCCAGTCTCGGTTTTGCATGGCGGAGCTATTTTTCAAAACATCTCAAGGTGACAAACGCGGTTTTTGCGGCTGGTTTTGCCCCGTGGGTGGCGATTGTGCTTGAGGTTTACTGGTGGCCGTCCCACGTGCTGAGCACGGGGATTTGGGCGCTTTATCTGGCCGGTGTGGCCATGGCTATGGTGGCTTTGACCGAGCGCTTTGCCCGGGTTGATAGCGACGACCGCACCCGCACGGCCCTGTTTGCGCTCTCCAGCATGTCGATGTTGAGTTTTATGATGGTGGTTTTGCTGGGGGATGTGGCGCTCACGCTTTCGCTGGCGGTGATGGTGATGGCAGCCGCGTGGTTGGGCACGCGTTTCAGGCTGTGGTTGCTGGACTGGTATATTCAGGCCGGTGTGGTGGCGGTTTCGTTTAGGCTGGTGGCTTATCCGGGGCTTGAATGGGGATTTGACGCGCCGCTATGGGAGGTGCTGATCGGGTTCCTCGGCGTGGTGGCCCTGCTAACGGTGGCGCTTTGGGTGAAGCGCGCGGGTAAGGCCTCGGTGGTCGTGGTACTCGAATCCGCGATCTGGACGCTGAGCGGAATATTGGCGACCTTGCTGCTGGCGCGCTGGCTGGATGCGCAGAACTCGGAGGCTCAGGTTTACGTTGTTTTGTCATTTATCGGGCTGGTCTGGCTAATGCTCTCGGGCAATCAGCTTTATCGATTGAAAGCGGGCGGGCGGCTACGCCAGTTGCGAATTGTTCTGGCCAGCCTTTACGGGCTGGCAGCGTTGTTTTTTCTGGCGGTTGCGGCAGTGCTCAATCCGGCGGTCGACAGCTATTTCAAAGTGGCTGGCTGGCCGGTGTTTGGCAGCCTTGGCGCGGCTTACCTGCTGCCGGCTTTGCTGTTTGGATTTATGGCGTGGTGGTTGTCGCACCTGCCACGACGGTTGCGGATCGGTTTTATTGTTCTGGCGGCGGCTTTTGCTGCCCTGTTTGTCGGGCTGGAAATCCGGCATTTCTGGCAGGGCGGGAACATGGCNNCTGAAGCCCGAACTTTATAGCTATACGGTGGCGATGATCCTTGCGTCTGCGGGCCTGCTGGCCTTGGCCTTTGTGCGGCAATCGCCGGTGCTGCGCAAGCTGGCGCTGGTGATGGTGGCGTTGGTAGTGCTCAAGGTGTTCTTTATTGATATGTCGGAGCTTGACGGGTTGCTGCGGGTAGGTTCCTTCCTTGCGCTCGGGCTGGTGGCGGCGCTGATGGCGTGGGTGAACCGGATGCTGAAGATGAATGAAGCGCAACAGGTGGAAAGTGCCGAGGGGCCGTAGCGATTGTGGTGCCCTGCGGGCTATTGCCTCGGCTTCGCCATCGGCAGGGGCGGCTGCCCCTTTCACCCCGCAGGGGTTGGTCATTGATCATAAATCGGTGCTGGACGATAGCTTGTGGGGTGCTTATAACGCGGCCTATGGATAAAGCCTTGAGCATACGAATTAGCCGCCCGGCGCTCTGATACGGAGACGCCGGGAAAAGGTGTATGGCCTCGCCGCACCGCCCCTTGTCCTTTGAATTTCCCAGACTTTACGGAGCTAGCCGATGTGCGCCGAGACCCCCGATTATAAACAGACCCTGAACCTGCCCAAAACCGATTTTCCGATGCGTGCGGGCCTGCCCAAGCGTGAGCCGGAATGGCTGCAAAAATGGGCGGATATGGACCTTTATGAAGCGCTGCGCCGCAAGGAAGGCCGCAAGCCTTACCTGCTGCATGACGGCCCGCCCTATGCCAACGGGCACCTCCACATTGGCCACGCGCTCAACAAAATCCTGAAGGACATGGTGGTGCGCTCGCACCAGATGCTTGGTTTTGATGCCCGTTACGTGCCGGGCTGGGATTGCCATGGCTTGCCGATCGAATGGAAGATCGAGGAGCAGTATCGCTCCAAGGGTAAAAACAAAGACGATGTGCCGATCAACGAGCTGCGCGGCGAGTGCCGCAAATTCGCGCAAGGTTGGGTGGACATCCAGCGCGAGGAGTTCAAACGTCTGGGCGTGCAAGGCAAGTGGGATGACCCGTACCTGACG
>DFBP01000104.1:6768-7328 GCA_002366685.1 Rhodobacterales bacterium UBA3077
GAGGCGGTGATTGCCGAGGAGTTTATGAAATTCGTGATGAACGGTTCGCTCTATCGTGGGTCGAAGCCGGTGATGTGGTCACCGGTAGAGAAGACGGCGTTGGCCGAGGCGGAGATTGAGTATCACGATCATCAGAGCCATACGATTTGGGTGGCCTTTAAAGTTGTCGGGCGCGACGGGAAAGCACCGACCGCCGAGGGCGCGGAAATTCCAGGAATTGATTTATTAGGTTCTCGCGTTGTTATCTGGACAACGACTCCTTGGACAATACCTTCGAATAAGGCTGTGGCCTACAATCCCAAAATTGAATACGCTCTATACGAGGTTCTGGAAACCGAGGATGAGAGCTGGACAAAAGCCGGTGAAAAATACGTGTTTGCAAAGAACCTTGCTGAAGACGCGCTTACTAAATCGCGTGTTACCAAATGGAGAATGACGCGAGAAGTTCCTACCAGCGAGTTTGAAAACCTTCTTTGTGAGCACCCATTCAAAGGTATGGATGAGTCCAAGGGATTCTGGGACTATGAAGTGCCGATGATCGACGGCGACCACGTCACCGA
>DFBP01000289.1 GCA_002366685.1 Rhodobacterales bacterium UBA3077
GGGGCTGGGCCAAATGTTGTTCGGCTATCAATCGGGATCGAAGATGCGGATGATTTGATCCGTGATCTGGATCAGGCGCTCACAGCTGCAACGGCCTGATAGGCTCTAGTAAAAAACAAACCGCGGGTGAAGTTGCCTTCACCCGCAGTTTTTATTTTGCCTCGAACGTTCCCGCCGGTGCGAACTGCGTTTTAACGCACCCAGATTTCAACGCGGCGGTTCGAATCCCGGCCATCCTCTGTTTCGTTACAGCCGATGGGCGAAAGCTTTCCGTAGCCAAACGGGGTAAACTGCACCGTACCGAGATTGGACAAACCAATTGCCTCGACCAGAGCGTCCCGCACACTTTCCGCACGTGCCTGACTTAACCGCTGGTTCTCGTTGATCGCGCCAATACTATCCGCAAAACCAATAATCATCAGGCGTTTGCCTTCAAAATCACCGCGGCGAACCATTTCGGCCAAGCGGTCGATATCAACCCGCGCACGGTTATCCGGTTCCACCGAGCCGCTTTTGAACCTGAACGTCAGAGATATGCGTTCGGCATCCTGAAGACCGGCGACCATTTCTTGCAATAGCTCCAAAGAACCAAGGTCACGCTCAGCCATGAGCGCATGCGCCAACCGCCGGCCCTGCTCATCGAGCGAGGCCTCCGAAACGTTCTGGCTTATGAAACCGGAGCGTTCGACGATATCTTGCGCGGCGTCCGAAGTAACAAAATCCATAAATTCCGCGACCTTCACCGGCAGGTTCCCGCCGTTTACATACATAAACATGCGGCGTGACATCGGATACTCTTCGGTTTTTACCGAGAAATTAGACGGGGATGCCACCTGCCCGCATACCGAACGAAGCGCCAATGTTTGGGTGTTCCTTTGGTCTGCAAGGCTGACAATCCCGATCGCATTTCGGTCACCGGCGACGGCATCGGATACATCAGCGTTGTCTTCTGAAATAAAAGCGGTATTTGAAAGCAGTTTTCTGTTTGGTGCCATCACCAAACGTTCAAAAACCTGTGTGGCACCCGAAGCCGCATCACGACGGTAGATGCTGATCGGCGCGTCCAGCCCGCCAACCTCACGCCAATTCAGAACATTTCCGGCAAAAATGTCGGAGATCTGGCTCAGGCTCAGAGTCTGGATTGGGTTGCGCGGGTTAACCGAAACAGCCAAGCCATCAAGCGCCAAAATCCGCTCCTGCTCGGGGCTGGTCAGGTTGCCCAATCCATTGCGGAGAAAACGACTGCGCTCCCCATCGGTTACACGACGCGAAGAAAGCCCGATATAGGCTTCTTTGGCTTGTAGCGCGGCAAACGCATCATCCGAGCTTCCCAGGTTTAGCGTAATGGTCGAATACATTTCGCCATTCGCATCCAGAATAGTGTATTTCACCACATCGCCTGCAAGCACCTCAACTTCAAGATCGCCGCCCAAGTCAAAAGCGTAGGCTTCGATCATGGTCGGCATCATCTGGCTGCCGATTGTGTTTGAACCGGCGATGGCAAATTCAGCAAGGTCAGCAAGCAAATCAGGGCAATCTGCGCCTTCGCAGATTACGTCATTAACGTTGAGATTCAAGTTTCCGATCACCGAGCTCAATTCGTAGTTGTCGCCATCAAAACCGATCAGATTGCCTGTCATGGAAAAGGTGCCGTCATTGGAAGACAGGGTCACAACTTGCGCTTGAGCGCTTGACAGGCCCAAAACCAGACAGGCGCTCGCGGTGGCCAAAAGGGTTTTTATATTGAACATGTTTTTTTCCATCATATGCTTAGCTCCTTTGAGCTCGAAATTCTTATGATCCATGTTACTTCACCCAGATTTCGACGCGGTTATTGGCGTTCTGACCGATCGCCGTATCATTGCAGCCAAGTGGCAATAGCCGCCCGTAACCGATAGGTGAAATCCTTACATTGCCAAGGTTAGCCCGCCCGGTTGCGGTAACGATTGCATCCCGTACAGTCTGCGCCATATCCTGAGTATTATTCAGCTGGGCATTTACGGTGCCGAGATTGTCAGAGAAACCTAACACAAGTATTTGCCGGCTCGAGAACTCACCATTGCGGATCATCGCACCAAGCCTTTCGACATCAGACACGGCCCGGGAATCCATATTCCCATCGGAACCAAAGCGAAGCGTAAATGACAAGCGCTCGGCGTCCAGAAGGCCCGAAGTCAGGTCCTGCAATTGCAGCAGTTCGGTGCGGCCGGAACTGGCAACAATTGCCTGTGCCATGCGGCGGCCTTGCTCACCCAGTGAAGCCGTGCTGAGGTCTTGACCAATAAAACCGGCATTAACAACAACCGATTGTGCGGTCGGAGACATCGCAAAATCCAGAAACTCTCTTGCCACATCTGGCAGCTCACCTTCGCCATTAAAAAGATAAAGGCGCCGCGTTAACGGATATTCCTCTGTTTTAATCGAAAAATCGGAAGGCTCGAAAAGTTGCCCGCAGACCGAACGGAGCGTCACAGCCCGCGCGTTGCGCGCCTGCGCATAGCTGGTTAACCCGATGCCGTTGGGGTCATTTGCTACGGCGTCCGAGACCTCGACATCAGTTCCAAGTTCGGTTGCATTTCCGCCAAAATTCCCACCGGCTGCCGCGGCAAAAATCGCATTTGTTCCAGAATTGCCATCGCGTCGATAAAGGTTGACCGGCGCATCAGCCCCCCCAACCTGATTCCAGTTGGTGATGTTACCGCTGAACATGTCTGCAATCTGGCTTAGGCTCAAAATTTCTACGGGATTTGCATCATTCACCGCCGCGATTACACCGTCCAGACCGACAATTCGCTCCTGATCAGGGCTATTCAACGAGCCGTTTCCGGAAAGCTCAAAAGCCGCCAATTCGTTATTAGTAGCGCGGCGCGATGCCATTCCGATTGTGGCGGCTCCCGACATCAACCCGGCAAGCCCGTCAATTGTATCTGTCGGCTGAACAGATATTTCTGCAAACACGCTGCCATCGGCTTCCATTACGGTGAACACCGTTGTGCCGTCGCCATTGATAGAAGCTTCCATATCCCCGCCGCGCTCAAACGCAAAAACCTCAATCAGCGTAGGCAATAGGTTCACACCGATAGAATTCGAGCCAGCAACGGAAAACTCGGTCAGTTCGGCCACTTGGTTCGGGCAATCTTCGCCTTCGCAAACAACCTGCGATGCATCAATTGATATCTCGCCAATCAGCATGGAAATCCGATAGGTCAGGCCATCGAATTCCAGCAAATCGCCGGTCATGGATACTGTACCATCTAAAGAATTAAGGGTAATTTCCTGGGCTTGGAGAGGGTTAAGCACCAGCGCAAATAGCGCTGCAAACCCGACAGATTTTAGTTTCGGCATACACGTATACATTTATGTCCTCCGGCGGCGACACATTGAAAATTTTCAAATTTACGGTAATACTGATTAATCTTCTAAATTGCTAACGCGCAAACGGTGCAACCGTCAACATATTTTATCATGATTCCAGCAATCTAGCGCTATTACTTAATCTTTTTCACAATATCCGGACACAACCTGAACCATATTAATATTTTGACCTCAGTTTTTGCGCTCGAAACCGCGCATCTTTGCCACAAGCCCAAACGATCACTTGATGTCGGGCTCACGCCCCCTGTAAGAAGGGCATATATAAAGCAAAACCCCGAGGAATATGACAAAATCCTTCCCCTCCTTGGCACTCGATATGTCACAAGAAGGAATCACGCTTCACCAGCTTGCCTTTGACGGGCACTGGCATGAGTTGGCGCGTGTGAGCCTGTCTGATGCTGCCTTGCGCGAACGGTTGTCAAACATGCGTGATATCGCGGTCAAGCTGGAGGGCCGGCAATTCCGCTGCCAGATTTGGCTTCCGGAACAGCAAATCATCTCCAAAAACCTGCCCTTGGCGGGCAAAGATGAATCAGCCCTAACAAAAGCAGCGCGCGCCGAAATTGCAGCGCAATTCGGCGGAAAAGAGTCCGAATATACGGTCCAATCCGGTGACACCAACGCAGACGGCACCCAAGCCGTAGCCGCCGTCCGCGTGCGTACTTTGGTGGAGGCCAAGGCATTTGCCAAAAGCCACGGTTTCCGCGCCAAAGGTTACAGCACTCAAGCGCCGATTCAGGGGTTTAGTACCCCCCCCAAATTCGATATTCCTGTCGACAAGGTCAAAGCCGGTGTTTTGAGTTTGGTTTCGGCCTCAACAGCTGCGCTTGTTCTGGGCGGCGGCTACGCTTTTTACAGCATTGACCCGCTCAACATGTGGGAATTGCCACCAAAAGCCGCCGATTTCGCGCCGTTCCAGCAGCCAAATCCGGGAATTGAGCGCGCCGGCGCTCCACCTTTGCCGCTCCCTCTCGCCGGGCAGCCCGTGTTTTTCCCGTTTGAAGACCTCGTTACCCTTTCGGTCCGTCAGCCTCTGCCTTACTTGCCGCCACGCCAGCTTACTGCCGAAGCGCTTGATTTTATAGACCAGCTTGACCCAATTGTAGCAGGCAGCGCTCCCGCAACCGGCTTTGCGGCGATGACCACCACCGTCAACTGGCCCGCAAGCCTCTTGCCATTACCAGAAACGAGCGCCGCAGATTTGCCGCCCGAGCTCGGCCTGATCAACGTAATGAGCCGCGTCGCGGATATGTCCGCCCCTGCGCTAGAGCAACCACCTGCGGTGCCCGCGAGCGCTGTAGCAGCTTTTAGCGGCTCTGCCCGCCCGATGACCGTTGCGAACACAGCGTTTTTTCTGGAACCTCTGCCCGCGGTCGCGACCCGACTATCGCCGGATGCCCTCGCTGAATTCATGAGCCGTTCGGGCCTTTCGCTTGATCAGCTATCGCGCATGGCCAGCCCACTTTTGCTAATCGAGTCCAGAGTTATCGAGGTTACACCCGGCCTGCCGCCGATTTTGCCGAGGCTGCGCTCGGGCCAGCCGATCCCCGAGCAAGTCGAACGGCCCGAAGACCTTCCGGCAGCCTTACCACCAGCGCCTCTGGAGCCCGAAGCCGCTGCGCCGCTGTTTAGGGTGGTCGAAGGCCGTCCGGATCTGATCCCAGCCATGCGACCCGTGCCGCCGGTTGTTGTCCCTCCAGCTGAAATTCTTCCTTTCAGCATCATCAATGGCGCGCCCGAAATTCGGCCAACCTCACGGCCTGAACCCGAGCAAGCGGCGCTTCCTGAAACGCCTGAAACAGAACTCGCAACGGTTGATCCGGAGGCGCTGATCGAAGTACCGGTGACTGCCGCTGAACCAACCGAAGACCTAGCCGACGCGCCCGTTACAATAGCAGAGGCACCCGTTGCCGACCCCGCGGCAGTTGAAGACTCAATTGCGCTTTCCTCAGCGGTTGATGCCGCCATTCTGGCAGCCCTGCCTCCACAAGAAGCGCCGCTATTTGCGCTGGTCAGTGGCCAGCCCGAACGGCTCCCGCGGCTTCGGTCAGGTGCGGAGATCCCGCCTTTGATCCCAACTAATGCCGCCGGAGAAGAAATATCGGCTGAAACCGCTGCCGCAAATGCCATGCGCCCGCTACGGCGGCCGCAGGCGATCATCGACCTGCCCGCCCCGATTGACCCGATGATCTCCGGTGCCGCTCCGGCCACCGCCCAGAGAGCCAGCCACCGTAGCGCCGATTTTGCTGCAAATGCGGCCCGCATTGCCGAAACCGTTTCGGCACGTCCCCGCGCCACGGCCCCACCTGTGCCTACCGACCCGCAAACCGTCAATTTACCGAGCTCGGCTTCGGTGGCGCGCGCAGCTACAATCGAGAATGCAATCAACCTGCGCCAAACAAACCTACTCGGGATTTTTGGAACCGCAGACGCCCGTACAGCGCTGATCATGCTATCGGGCGGGCGGATGGTGCGTGTCCAGCAGGGGCAGTCCTTTTCGGGCTGGACGGTGGTCGCCATCGGTGAAAACACGGTGCGGATCAAAAAGCGCAACCGCGAAGAAATCTTGCGGATGCCAGCCGAATAGCACCTTGTTTTCCGAGTTATCGCACACATATCTATAGAAACTATAGCTATAGGTGTTACATGCTTTCCATAGGTGAACTCTCCCGCAAAACTGGTGTTAAAGTCCCGACCATCCGCTATTACGAGCAAATGAAGCTCATAAACGCGCCCGAACGCACAAGTGGCAATCAACGCCGCTATTCCAAAGCGGAGCGCGATCGGTTGAGCTTCATCAAACACGCCCGCGACCTTGGGCTTTCAATCGAAGATATCCGCGAACTGCTTTCGCTTTCGGCCCACCCCGAGCAGCCATGCGCGGGCGCCAACCAGATCGCCGCCAACCACCTCAACAGCGTTCGTGAGCGGATTGCGAAGCTACAACGGCTTGAGGCCGAGCTTGCCCGCATCGCCACGGGTTGCCACGCTGATAATATCAAGAACTGTTATGTGATCGAGAGCCTGTCAAACCACGGGCTATGCTCAGAGCGCCACTGACACCCCGTGCCGACCGGCGAGATCAGTCACAAACTGCCACGCCACGCGGCCGGAGCGCCCGCCACGAGTTTGCTGCCACTCGATCGCCTCGGCACGCAGTTCGTCTGCTGGCATAGAAATGCCAAATTGCCCACAATAGCCCTCGATCATCTGCAAAAACTCGTCTTGCGTGCAAGGGTGGAAGCCGAGCCACAGGCCAAACCGGTCAGATAACGAAACTTTTTCTTCAACCGCTTCAGAAGGGTTAATCCCCTGTTGGCGCTCGTTGTCGATCATGTCCCGCGGCATAAGGTGCCGTCGGTTNNGATGTTGCATAGAAAATCACATTAGAGGGCCGCCCCTCGATCCCGCCATCCAAAATAGCCTTCAGAGATTTATAATGGCTGTCATCATGATCAAACGAAAGATCATCGCAAAACAGCAAAAACCGCTCCTCACGCCCGCGCAGGTGGTTCATCAACCGGCCAATAGTCGGGATGTCCTCCCGTTGGATTTCCACTAGTTTAAGCCCTGGAATGCAGGCATGCACCGCCTTCACAAGCGAGCTTTTCCCCATGCCGCGTGCGCCCCAGAGCAGGGCATTATTGGCGGCAGACCCATTGGCGAATTGCGTTGTGTTGGCCAAAAGCGTATCGCGGCTTCGGTTGATCCCGACCAGAAGCTCGATCGCCACACCGTTGACCCGCTTCACCGGGCGCAAATTATCCGGTTCGGTTTCCCATATAAACGCATCAGCAGCCTCGAAATCGGGAGACAATAGCGGCGCAGGGCTCATCCGCTCCAGCGCGGCCGCGATCCGCTTCAGTGTTTTCTTACTCATGTCGGTTTGTTTTCATCGTCAAATGCATCGGCTTCGAAGTCATCGTCATC
>DFBP01000258.1:0-224 GCA_002366685.1 Rhodobacterales bacterium UBA3077
GCATCATGCAGCACGTGGTTGGTGTCGTGGTTGGTATAAACCGCTTCGCCAAACCACTCGGCCACGCCTTCACCAAAGAAGTAGTTATAGCCCAGCACACCTGAAAACACGGCCCCTATCGCCAGCACCCCGAGCGGGATCAGCATAACCATCGGAGATTCATGCGCGTGCTCATGAGTGTGTTTGTCCCCCTTGGCAGGGCCGTAGAAGGTCATGAACATCAA
>DFBP01000258.1:277-1539 GCA_002366685.1 Rhodobacterales bacterium UBA3077
AAACCGGCAAAGCCAATAAAGGTAAGCGGGATGCCCACACCAGTGATCGCCAGCGTGCCGATCATCATTGCCCAGAAGGTATAAGGGATTTTCTTGCGCAGCGCGCCATAGTTCCGCATATCCTGCTCGTGATGCATGGCGGTTATCACCGAGCCAGCGCCCAAGAAAAGCATCGCTTTGAAGAATGCGTGCGTGAACAGGTGGAACATCGCCACTTGATAAACGCCAACGCCCGCGGCCACAAACATGTAGCCAAGTTGGGACATGGTTGAATAAGCAATCACGCGTTTGATATCGTTTTGCACCAATCCAATAGTGGCCGCCACAAACGCAGTGCTTGCGCCGATCACGGTCACAAAGGTGAGCGTGCCGGGGGCGTATTCGAATATCGGAGACATTCGCGCCACAAGGAAAACCCCGGCGGTTACCATGGTCGCGGCGTGGATCAGCGCCGAAACCGGCGTTGGCCCTTCCATCGCGTCGGGCAACCATGTGTGCAGGAACAGTTGCGCCGATTTACCCATCGCGCCGATGAATAGCAGGAAGGCAATAATTTCGACCGCCACAAATTCCATCCCGAGGAATTCCATTTGAACTTCTGCCAAATGGTGACCTTGCTCAAAGATCACAGCAAAACTGATGCTGTCGGTCATGTAAAATAAGCCGAAAATCCCGAGGGCAAAGCCAAAGTCGCCCACCCGGTTAACCACAAACGCCTTGATCGCCGCTGCGTTCGCGCTTGGCTTTTTGTAATAAAAACCGATCAGAAGGTATGAGGCCACGCCCACGCCCTCCCAGCCAAAGAACATTTGCAACAGGTTGTCAGAGGTCACCAGCATCAGCATCGCAAACGTGAAAAAGCTTAGGTAAGCAAAGAAACGCGGCTTGTAGCTTTCGCCCTCTTTCCACTGCGGGTCATCCGCCATATAGCCCAATGAATATACGTGAACGAGCGAGGAAACCGTGGTGACGACGACCAGCATAATCTGGGTGAGCCGATCCATCCGGATCGCCCAATCCACATTCAATGAGCCGCTTTCGACCCAGCGCATAATGGTGAAGGTTTCAGCGGTTTCGTAGTGTTTAAAAAACACAACCCAGCTTAGCAGCGCGGCAAGGCCCAAAAGGCCGGTGGTCAAATACTGTGCGTTTTTCTCGCCAATAATCCGCCAACCAAAGCCCGCAATAAGCGCGCCGATCAAGGGGGCAAAAAGAATAATACTCGGCATGGTTTACCCCTTCATCACGTTGACGTCTTGCAC
>DFBP01000258.1:1623-2599 GCA_002366685.1 Rhodobacterales bacterium UBA3077
ATATTCACCGCCAAGAGCATCAGCTCGATCGACATCAGAATGACAATGATGTTTTTCCGGTTCAGGAAAATCCCGAAAATCCCGATCACGAACAGCATGGCTGCCACGGTTAGGTAGTGTTCAAGTCCGATACTCATAGCCCCTGCCCCGGTTTTACATCTATCATTTCAACAGCCTTGTCAGCATCACGGTATATCTGGTCGATAATATTTTGGCGCTTCACGTCTTTGCGGTGGCTCATGGTCAGCACAATGGCCCCAATCATCGCGACCAGCAGGATCAAACCCGCTGCCTGAAACAGGTAAACGTATTGCGTATAAAGAATGGTGCCGATCGCGACGGTGTTTTGCACATCCTCAATGGCTGGCGTAATAGCGGCGCGCATCTCCGGCGCGGCATCTGAAATCACCCAGCTACCGGTGGCCAGCAAAAGCTCAACCAGTATCACCACGCCGATCAGGGAACCGATGCGGATATATTTTGCCATGCCGGATTTAAGCTCGGCAAAATCGACATCCATCATCATCACCACAAACAGGAACAACACAGCGACCGCGCCCACATAGACAATGACCAAAAGCATCGCCACGAACTCGGCCCCGAGGATCACAAAGAGCCCAGCTGCACTAAAGAAGGTGAGGATCAGCCACAGGACCGAGTGAACCGGATTGCGCGACAGCACAACCATCAGCCCGGCCACCACCGCCACAGCGGAAAACAGATAAAAAGCAAGGGTCGCTATGACCATCTTTCAGTTCCTTTCAATTCCCTAGCGGTAAGGGGCGTCCAGTTCAATATTCATCGCAATCTCGGCTTCCCAGCGCTCGCCATTGGCAAGGAGTTTTTCCTTGTCGTAAAACAGCTCTTCGCGGGTCTCGGTTGCGTATTCAAAATTCGGGCCTTCGACAATTGCATCCACCGGGCAGGCTTCTTGGCAGAAACCGCAATAGATGCACTTGGTCATGTCGATGTCATA
>DFBP01000103.1 GCA_002366685.1 Rhodobacterales bacterium UBA3077
TGCCCTATGGCTACCCGATTATGGCGGTGATCGCCTGCAATCCGCGCCATTTTCGGCGGATGATGAACCCCAAGGTTCGGGCGTGGCGCAAAATGTATTATCCCGAAATCACCGATTGGCAGCCCTATAAAGACGGTACGACCCCTATGCCGCGCTAATTGCTCTATTGTAACTTCCCTTTGGGAAACCTATTATAGAAGTTCACCAGTTAAATAGGCGGAGATAAGGTATGGCTTGGACAGACGAGCGCGTTGATATTTTGAAGAAAATGTGGGGGGACGGTAAAAGCGCTTCCCAGATCGCGACCGAACTGGGTGGTGTGACCCGCAATGCCGTTATCGGCAAGGTGCATCGGCTCGGGTTGTCCAACCGTCCAACCGCCGCAAAAGCGGCTCCCAAGGCGGACGCTACGCCAAAGCCGACACCAAAGCCCAAAAAGACTAAGGTCGAGGCCAAGAAAGAGGCGCCCGCCGAGCCTGTGGTGCAAAAGCCGATCCCGCGCCCGCGCCCGATCATTACTGCAGGCAAACCACTGCCGCCACAGCGCTCCGCCACCGAAGTGAGCGCCGAAGCTTTGGCCAATGTGAAAAAGATCGAGGAAAAGGCGCGCAAGCTCACCTTGATGCAACTGACCGAGCGCACCTGCAAATGGCCAATCGGTGACCCTGCGACCGAGGAATTCTGGTTTTGCGGGCATCCGGTAGAACCGGGCAAGCCCTATTGCGAGACCCATGTTTCGGTGGCATTCCAACCCATGAGCAGCCGTCGCGACCGTAGGACGAGCCGATAGACACCTGATTGCCGCGCCAACCGGTAATTACCGCGCCTTCAAATAGGTATCTTCCGAGAAATACTGGAAGCTGTCCGCATTATTTGCGGCGAGGCTCGGATTGCTGCGGGCAAAATCACTGCATACATCACGGTTGTAGCAGTGGTCACTGGTGCCTCCCACTTCATGGTAATGGGACATTTCGTGGATGATCGTACCCGCGCGCGTGCCGGAGTTGAAGACTTCCAAAAATGTGGCGTCCGAAAGTTGCGGGAGCTCGAAATACGGCGCGCAAAGGTAGATTGTGCCGGAATCGCCAGGATCAACAAAAGCATAGGTGCCGCCATCACACGAACCCGATCCGGTTCTTTCGCAGACATAGGTGATTTTACTGGTGCGAATATGGTTTTTGAGCGCTGAAATCGTGTTGCGGACGGTTTTAGCGCGCAAGGCGTCCCAGCCGCCAAACCATGTGCGATAGGCTCCGTTTTGCGCGGTTATTTGTACAGTTGCGGCGGATAGGGCGTCAAAAGCATTGAACACCGCTTTTTCGATGTCAGATTGCTGATCCTTCGAACAATTCCGGTAATCGGCAAAGGCCGGGCCGGAAAATCCAACAAGAAACACGAGCACTAGAAACGGTGACTTCAATAATTGCTTAAACATTTCTATCTTTCAATATATACTGCACTAATTCGCAGCAGGCAAAACGCCGTTGCCGCGAAAACAATGTAATACCGATAGGCCAATGATCAAGTTTAACCTCAAATGCGAACACGGGCACGAGTTTGATTCGTGGTTTGGTTCCAATGCCGATTATGACAAGCTGCACCAGCGCGGGCTGGTCTCTTGTGTGATTTGCGGGTCGAGCGCGGTAAATAAGGCGGTTATGGCCCCTCGGGTCGCGCAGGATGCTCCTTCCATGGAGCTACGCGAAAAACCGCTTGTGGATAACGTCGGGCAAGAGTTCCCCGCCGAGGCCCGTAAAATTCACTATGGCGAGGCACCCGAGCGGCCCATAATAGGGGAAGCCAAGTTGGAAGAAGCTCGGGAGTTGATCGAAGAAGGCGTGCCCGTGGTGCCGGTAGGCTGGAAGCCCAAACAGGCAAATTAGGCGGAGCCGCGCGCAAGCGTGCCCAGTGTTATTGACAGCCATACCAAGGCTGTGGTTTCTCTGCGCACATAAAATAACAAACGGGTAGTGAAAATGACTTTTCGATCAGGTTTTTTGGTTTTGGCCGTTGTGGTGTCTGCTTGTGGCTCGCGCGAGGTCGAAACACCGGAAATGGGCCTGCCGGCCTGGGATGGGGTGCATATCGTTTGCAGCGAGGATGTAAGCTTCGCAGGTGATGCCGTCACGACATTGCCCGAGTTCACAGAAGATGACCGGCTCGGGTTTTGCGCGCGCTCCATGCGGTATATCGAGCTTCATCGCGAGTTTGGTAGCAAAACCAGCTATTTTGGCGTGGTCGCGGCCACCACGGCAAGCCTTGCAGCGACCTATGCGCCCCTTGTGCGCAAAGCCTATTCGGACAGCACTTGGACCTTCATGGCGGATATGAACCGTGAGCTTGAAGCGCATGTAAACGAGGTTGCACAAAAAGCCGGGCAGGGTGGATTGTCCGGCATTCTGCGGGGGGGTCTGGATACCGGCGCAAATGTGCGCGCGGAGCAGGAAAAGGTGCAAACCAAGCTTGAGGCTTTTGCCGCAAGTGACCCGGAGGGCTATGCCCAACTCATCGAGGATGTAAACGGAACCTTCAATCCGACCAACAGGTTGCTGATAGCCGCCATCAACCGGAACCCGTTTTTTAAGGCGTATGAGGCCGGTTTGGCACAAGTCAGAGCACGACACGGCGGCGCAATAGATTTTGCAGATATTGAGCAGCGGGTCGAAATTGGTGCCGTATTGCAGGCGCTCATCGAAGGGACTGGCCGCTAGCGCCCGACCGGAGACCTCATTCGCAGATACCAAGATCGCCTGCCGAAGGCGCGCTCTTGGGCTTGTCGGCAACGGGAATCCTAGGTAAGTAACGCCGGAACTTGGAATATTGGAGCCGGAACCATGGCTTTACTGGTAATGAAATTCGGCGGAACGTCTGTCGCTGACCTTGAGCGCATCCGAAATGCGGCGGTAAAGGTGAAGCGCGAAGTGGCGCGCGGCAATCAGGTGATTGTGATTGTCTCGGCAATGTCTGGCCAAACTAACAAGCTGGTCGGGCTGGTTGACGATGCTGCAAGCGGTACCGATGCCGAGACTCCGGGCTTTTTTGATGCGCGCGAATATGATGCGGTTGTCGCATCTGGCGAGTTGGTGACATCCGGCCTGATGGCGATTGTCCTTCAGGAAATGGGGATTCAAGCGCGAAGCTGGCAAGGCTGGCAGGTGCCGGTGAATACGACTTCTGCCCACGGTGCGGCGCGAATAGCAAGTATTCCGCGCGAGAATCTGGATGCAAAATTTGCCGAAGGCATGGACGTGGCCGTTGTGGCGGGTTTTCAGGGGCTCGGGCCGGATGGGCGCGTAACCACCCTCGGGCGGGGCGGGTCAGACACAACCGCTGTGGCTTTTGCGGCCGCGCTCGAAGCCGAGCGCTGTGATATTTATACCGATGTGGACGGGATTTACACCACCGACCCCCGTATCACCGCCAAGGCCCGCAAGCTTGAAAAGATCGCTTTTGAGGAGATGCTGGAGCTGGCGTCACTCGGGGCCAAAGTATTGCAGACCCGCTCGGTTGAGCTGGCGATGCGCAACAAAGTGCGCCTTCAGGTGCTCAGCAGTTTTAACGACGAGCCGGGAACGCTGGTTTGTGACGAGGATGAAATTATGGAATCGAATGTTGTTACCGGAATTGCCTGTTCACGGGATGAAGCCAAGCTGACCCTTATTTCCGTGGCCGACCGCCCCGGCGTGGCGGCGGCCATCTTTACCCCACTCGCGGCAGCCGGGATCATTGTAGACATGATCGTGCAAAACATGGCTGAAGAAGGCCGTACCGATATGACCTTCTCTTGCCCCGTTGGTGATGTCGCCAAAGCCGAAAAAGCGCTTGAAGATGCCAAAGCACGCGGCGAGTTCAACTATCGTGAACTGGATAAAGATACAGATGTTGCCAAGGTCTCGATCGTGGGTGTGGGCATGCGATCACATGCGGGTGTGGCGCAGAAAATGTTCAAAAACCTCGCCGATGACGGCGTAAATATCAAGGTGATTACAACCTCCGAGATTAAGGTTTCTGTGTTGGTAGACCGGAAATATATGGAACTTACCGTGCAGTCGTTGCATGATGCCTTTGATCTGGACCGCGCTCCCTAAGGCGCATTGTAAAAAGAGGCCCCATGATTGAACGCAAGGGAATTGATTCCCAGACATTGCTGAAAAGACTACGGGACGCATTGGCCGAGGCCGGTGAAGGGCAAGAGCGGCTTGACCGGATCACCTATCTCATTGCTCTATCTCTGGAAGCCGAAGTTTGCTCTATTTACCTGAAGCGTGACGAAACCACCCTTGAGCTATGCGCCACCCATGGGCTGAAAGCGGAAGCCGTTCACCAAACCAAACTCCGTGTCGGGCAGGGGCTTGTTGGCCGAATCGCGGATAAAGCCATCCCGATCAACAAAGCTGACGCCCCCTCGGCGCGCGGTTTTCGCTACATGCCGGAAACCGGAGAGGAGGTTTACTCTTCCTTTGTTGGCGTACCGATCCAGCGCTTGGGGGAGGTGCTGGGCGTGCTTGTGGTGCAGAGCAAGGAACCGCGGCAATACTCAGACGACGAAGTTTATGGCCTCGAAGTTGTGGCGATGGTGATCGCTGAAATGACCGAACTGGGTGCCTTTACCGGCCCCGACAAAATGTCTATTGCCGCCCAGCACCAGTTACCGTTTTTTGTAAGAGGCCTTCGCGGGCAAGAGGGCGTTGCGGAAGGCGTTGTGTTGCTACACGAGCCGCATATCGTGATCGCCAATCCTGTAGCCGATGACCCTTTGGTCGAAACGGGGCGTTTGCAGGAAGCGCTGGATATGCTTGTTGCCGAGATAGATGAGTTGCTTGAAAAAGGCGCAACCACCGGCGAGCACCACGATGTCATGGTCGCCTATCGCTTATTTGCGCAAGATAAGGGGTGGCGTGAGCGGATGTTTGACTCGATTGAATCGGGTCTGGCTGCCGAAGTCGCCGTTGAAAAAGAGCAAACCTCAACCCGCACCCGAATGGCGCGCGTGGCTGACGCCTACATCCGCGAACGCCTGCATGATCTGGATGATCTGGCCAACCGGCTGCTTAGGATTCTTACCGGCGCACAGGATGCCGAGGAGCGCGGGATCCCCGAAAATGCCATTTTGGTGGCGCGCAGTATTGGCCCCGGTGAATTGCTTGATTACGGCAGCAAACTCAAAGGTGTTGTGCTGGAAGAAGGGTCGGTCGGATCACATGCTACAATTGTGGCGCGCTCACTGGCCATTCCGCTGGTTATTCACGCCGGGCGGATTACACGGGAAGCGTTGAGCAACGACCCCATCCTTGTTGATGGCGAAAGCGGTACCGTACATTTGCGGCCCGACGACACCGTGGCGACCGCTTTTCGCGAAAAAATCGCGATGCAAGCCGAGGCTCAGGAGGCCTATAAAGGGCTGCGGGATAAACGGGCGACCACCCGCGACGGGGTCAATATAGCACTGCACATGAACGGCGGGCTAATGGTTGACCTTCCGAGCCTCAAGCCCTCGGGCGCTGAAGGCGTCGGGCTTTATCGCACCGAACTGCAGTTCCTGATCCGCACGCGAGTTCCGCGCCGCTCCGATCTTGTGAATCTTTATTCAAAGGTCATGGATGCGGCGGGTGATAAACCTGTCGTATTCCGCACCCTCGACATTGGCTCCGATAAAGCCTTGCCTTATATGAAGCGCCCCGAAGAGCCGAATCCGGCACTCGGTTGGCGCGCGATCCGCATCGGGCTGGATCGGCCAGGTGTGATGCGAATGCAGTTGCAAGCACTAATCCGCGCCGCAGATGGGCGGCCGCTGAATGTTATGTTTCCGTTTATCGCGCAGTTCGAAGAGTTTCGCGAGGCGCGCAAAAAATTGCTGGACGAATTGGAAAACGAAGCACAACAGGGGCACGTTTTGCCAAGCGAAGTGCGCATCGGCGCGATGCTGGAAACCCCGAGCCTGGCGTTTGCGCCGGATCAGTTCTTTGAATTGTCCGATTTTATCTCTATTGGCGGCAACGATCTCAAACAGTTTTTCTTTGCGGCCGATCGCGAAAACGAACTGGTACGTTCGCGCTATGATACCCTCAATGTCAGCTTTCTGACCTTCATCGAGCAAATAGCCGACCGTTGCCTTCGTTTGAACACACCACTTTCGTTTTGCGGTGAAGATGCCGGACGCCCGATTGAAGCCCTTGCCTTTGCCGCCATGGGCTTGCGGATGCTGTCTATGCGTCCGGCTTCTGTTGGGCCAGTAAAGCGGCTTCTGCGTGAGGTTGATCTGGGCGAGATCAAAGAGGTAATTGATGAAGCCCGCGGTTCCGGCGAGCAATCTGTCAGACCGGCTTTGCACGCATGGCTCAAAGCCCGCGAATATCCGGTTTAAGCGCGGCTTTTATAGTCATACTGGTAGGAATAGTCACTTGCGCCTTTGCCGTGCTTGCTGGGCGCATAGGCATTAAGAACCGCACCGCTAACCTTTAAGCTATTGTTTTCCAATGACTTAAGTGAGGCGGCTACTTCATTGATGTTGGTAAACATGTACCGGACAACCAGCAGCATCATGCCCGCATATTTGCCAATAATGACCGGGTCAGTGACCGCCAAAATCGGCGGCGCGTCCATCAGGCTCATGTCAAAGCGCTTGTCGAGGTATTCACACACATGCGCGAAATTCTCGTGCATGAACAGCTCTGAAGGGTTCGGCGGATACTTACCCGCTGGAATAAAGTGCAACCCGGTTTCAGGGTCTTTGCGGATTACGTCTTCAATTTTGGCGTCTCCTGCCAGCACGTCGGTCAGGCCGGGCTCATTTTTTTCTATCCCGAAGTAGTAGCGAAGGTATCCCCGGCGTATATCCGCATCGACCAAGCAAATGTTCTGCCCCGCCTGGGCCATAACCGTTGCCAAATTGACCGAAATAAAGGACTTTCCCTCGCCAGGTCGCGAGCTTGTCATAAGCAAAATACTCGACTTGGCGTCTAACATCCCAAAATGCAGGCTGGTGCGCAGGCTACGCAAAGCTTCAATAGAGAGACTGGTCGGGTCTTTTTTTGCAAGGATTGAGCGCTGGCTATTGCGCTTGGCGGCGCCACCGTATTCACCGTTTCCGACTTTTTGAACCGTCCCGTAAACCGAAAGGCCAATCTCTTCCAGAGCTTCCTGACTTTCCACACCGCGATTAATAAAGGACATCAGGAGCGCGTAACCGAGCGCAGCCACAAAACCCAATACTGTTGAAATCGCCACAACCATCATTTTGGCGGGTTTCACAGGTTTCGGGAAGGTAAGAGGCGAATCGATAATTCTGATATTGCCAATAGTGCCGGCCTTGATCACGCTCAACTCCTGTGAGCGATTAACCAGTTGTAGATAAATTTCGCGCGTTACTTCCAGATTCTGGGTCAAGCGCAGCATTTCGAGCTGGGTTTCGGGCAGGTTCACCGACTGCCCGCGGAGTTCGTTGAGGCGCTCTGTGAGCTGTGCCCTGTTATCAAGCAAGGTTTGATACGCCGGATGAGCGCGGGTAAAGCGCTTTTGCAACTCCTGTTCTTCCAGCGCCAACTGGTTAAGTTGGGCTTCAATTTCAACGGCTTGTTCCAGCAGCGCTCTGGTTTCAAAGCTCAGATCAACCGAATCCTGCGACAATTGGAATGCGTTGACCGCGCTTTCCGCCGCGCGCATATTGGCTTCCGCTTCGGGCAACTGGCTCTGGATGAAAGTCAGGCTGTTCTCGGCTTCGGCCGCGTTTCGGTTCATGTTTTGCAGAAGGTAGACTTCGCTCACTTTTTCCAAAACCAACGCAGCTCGGGTCGGGTCCGGATCAAGCATTGTCAATTGAAGGATCGAGGAATTCTTTCCGCGCTCCAAGATGCTATAGGCACCCCTTAAGCTTGATAACGCACTGGATAGAATTTCTTTTTTTAGGATAAATTCTTTTCCCGGTGCGCCGATGAGCCGGTCAACCAGCACGGCAAATCCAAGGTCAGGTCGCCGCAGCACCTCGCCTTCACGGCCTTGCAGAACAATCTGCTTGGAAAGCTCTACTTCAAATTCACCGGCTCCAAGATGGGTAAGGCGGATAGGTTCGCCAAGTAAAGCCTCCGGAACTTCTAGAAAAGCGACTTCGATGGCCTCGTCGTGCCATGCGTAGCTCTGGAAATACGAAAATTCGGGATCGGGTATCGAATAGCGGGTCAGGAAATTACCAACGAACGGCAGGCGTTTTGGGGTTGCCGAAATATCCAGCTGGAGAGACCGGATTACGTCACCCAATATCATGCGCGATTTCAAGATCTCGATTTCGGCTGTCGATTGGGGCGATTCCGAAAATATTCCGGAAAGATCAGCAGAAAGCGCCATGCCGCCGCTCGACTTTTCTTCGAGCTGGAGTAAGGCATCCGCCTTGTAAATTGGCGTGGTTGTTAGCGCAACGATAACACCCACAAATGCGGCGAGAATTGTGATCGCAAGTATGCTCCATTTGCGCGCGGAAAACAGTCGAAAAAGCTCAAGGAGATCAATCTCGTCGTCGTCTTTTCCCATTAGATACATCCCAATTTTTTTGCCCAGGACTCTGCAGCTTTCGATATCTCGTCAAAAACCAGAGCGTGAAATTCCCGACTTTTCCGATAGGGGTCCGCAATATCGGATTGGTTAAGCCATTGACCAAACAGCAATGTTTTTCCGCTGCTCGCCGGGGCCTTACTGGTGATGACGCGGAGGTGGCCTTTTTCAAGGCCGAGGATCAGGTCAAACTCGCTGGCGATTTCGGCTGTAAACTGCCGTGCAATATGGCTGTCGAGGTTTAGCCCGTCCGCTCCCGCAATTTCGGCCGATGTTTTATCAGCTCCGTGCCCTTCAAGCGCCCCGATCCCCGCAGATTCCACGCGCAAATCAGGGCAGCTTCTGGCCAGCAATGCAGCGCCCACAGGAGAGCGGCAGATGTTGCCGACGCAAACGACCAAAACAGAGTTGATTCTCATAAATCGTTCCCAATGACTTGCGTTTGGCGAATGGCACCGATGCTTGGCACGAGCTGCGCTATAATCTGATTCCAGCGGGCTGCCGGGTCGGCCACGATGTAAACCACGTCGTCCGGGTGAAGAACAAACTTGGTGGCAAGCACAAAGGCCAAG
>DFBP01000084.1 GCA_002366685.1 Rhodobacterales bacterium UBA3077
ATTTTTCATCGCCATATCCATAACCTTGACGATCTTTTTCGCGTGCGTTGCCGAGAGTGAACCGCCGAGCACCGTGAAATTTTGCGAGAACACATAGACCATGCGCCCGTTGATGGTGCCCCAGCCGGTGATCACCCCATCACCCGGATACTTCTGCTTTTCCATGCCAAAGTCGACGCAGCGGTGCGCGACAAACATGTCGAACTCCTCAAAGCTCTCCGGGTCGAGCAATACCTCGATCCGCTCTCGTGCGGTGAGTTTGCCTTTGGAATGCTGCGCATCTATCCGTCGCTGGCCACCACCCATGCGGGCCTGCTCACGGCGGGTTTCAAGTTGCTCAAGAATATCAGACATAGGGCCTCCCTTGGTTTGCATTGAAGCATAAGGGAGTTAGACTGGTGTGGAAAGCGCGGAGTGGTATATTTGCATACCCCTTCGCATCTGTGAGTAATTTTTTGCGAATTTGCAAATCACTTCCCTTTCGGCTCCCGCCCCCCTATATTGAACACTGTTCACTGGAGGCTGAAATGGCAACAAAAACCAAAGCCCGGCGCGAAGATTTGCGCCTTAAGCTAATAGACCTCGCAGAGGCACAAATCACCGAGCAAGGTCTCGCCTCCTTGCGCGCTCGTGACCTTGCCAAAGCGGGTGAATGCTCTGTGGGAGCCATATATAATGTGTTTACCGACCTAAACGGATTGGTCCTTCAGGTAAACGGGCGCACCTTCCAGCGGCTTGGCAAGCAGGTCGCCTCAGCGATAACCGATATGGAAACCGCCCCGGCCTGCGAGCGCCTGATCGCGCTTTCCCACGCCTATCTCGACTTCGCTCAAAACAATTATCGCCTCTGGAATGCGCTGTTTGGCATCAAAATGACCAGCGATTCAAACATCCCCGCATGGTATCAAACCACGCTCGACCTTCTTTTTGCCCATATCAGCAAGCCAGTTTCAGAAATCTTCCCTGAATTTAACGCCGCCGACACCCAGCTTATGACCCGTGGATTGTTTTCCTCGGTCCACGGGGTCGTGCTGCTTGGCCTGCAACAACGCGCCTCCAGTGCCGAGATATCTCGCATGCTCACCCTTATCCTATCAAATATTAGTCAAAACAAAGTTTTTTGAACAAAGTTCACATTTTTGCTTGAACATCGTTCATGAGCACCTATCTCCTAAATATGAACAAGGTTCACAAAACGGAGGATAAGATGTTCAAGACATTTANNAGCAATGCCCGAGCCCATGACCGGGTTCGCGACCATTTCGCGATTGACCTGATCGACCAGAAAATCCGCGACGCGGAGGCCAGCCTGAAGGGTGCCAAGGCGACACTGGCCAGCCTCATCTTGCGCCACCGCAGCGAGACCCGTCAGATCGAGGCGCTAGACAAGCGCACCATCGAACTCACGAGCCGCGCCCGTGCTGCACTGGAAGACAACCGCGAAGATATGGCCACCGAGGCGGCGCAGGCCATCGCGCAGATGGAAAACGAGAGCTGCCTGCGCTGCGAAACTGCCAACCGGCTGGAAACCAAAATCACCCGCCTGCGCCATTCGATAGAGACAGCCAACCGCCGCATCATTGACCTGAAGCAAAGCGCGGTTTCTGCCAAAGCTGTGCAAGCCGAGCAAAAAATGCAGGCGAGGCTCTCCCCCGGCCCGGTTTCGCAAAATAGTTTTGAAGAAGCCGAAGAGTTGATCGCCCGTGTCATGGGTCGCGATGACCCGTTCGAGCAGGGCGAAGTTCTGCAAGAGATCAACGCCAAGCTCAACCATGAAGACATCGGCGATAAGCTCGCCGAAAATGGCTATGGGCAATCCACAAAATCTACAGCGGCAGATGTCCTTTCCCGCCTCAAATCTAACTAAACCCCACTTAGGAGAACTAAAATGTTTGGCAACAACGAAAACAACACATTCTACATGGCCTTCAACGCAATTGGCGTGCTCTTTGCCTATGGCATGCTCGCCGGCTCGATCTACTACGCGCCGGTCGATTTCTCGACCAAAGGCTACTGGGCTATGGGTATTGGCCTCCTCACCATCGCGTTGGTGAATGTGGTTAAATACCGCCTCGACCATCAAGCCTCTGACGACCGGATCGCCAAGCTTGAAGCGGCAAAGGCAGAGAAAATTCTGGAGGACTATGTCGTCGAGAAAAACTAGCGTCGAAACCATATCGGCAACCTAGCGACTATCGCAGTTATGCAATCATGGCTTTCCATGGTTGCATAATTGCGTATACTGCCCCAATGGCCACGCAAAAATTATACGCCGGAGTTAAACTCCGGGAGACCCGCCTCAAGCGCGATCTCACCCAAAAAGCTTTTGCTGAAAAGCTCGGCGTATCGCTTTCCTACCTCAACCAGATGGAAAACAACCACCGCCCGATTTCGGCGGCTGTGGTGCTGGCCATGGCGCAGGAGTTCGGCTTTGATGTGACCGAGCTTTCAGTTGCCGAAGCTGATCGTATGGTGGTGGACATGCGCGAAGCCCTTGCCGACCCAGTGTTTGGCGAAGAAACGCCACCGCTGGCGGACCTCCAGCTCACAGCCAGCAATGCCCCCGCCCTTGCCCGCGCATTCCTCAACCTGCACCGAGCCTATAGCCACGGGCAAGACCGCCTTGCCTCGCTGAATGAGGCGCTCGGGCAGGATGCCACCGGCCTCGACCCCCAACCATGGGAGGAGGTCCGTGACTTTTTCCACTATTGTGACAACTATATCGATGCGGTTGACCGCGCCGCCGAAAGCTTTGCCAGCCGCAC
>DFBP01000283.1 GCA_002366685.1 Rhodobacterales bacterium UBA3077
GCCTTTGCGCAGGCCCTGCGCAGCATGGTCTCGGGGCTGGATCCGCGGTATCGCGAACCGCTGGATGCAAAGACCCAGGCCGAGGCAACCGCTCATGCGCCCTGGGCAGGCCCAAGCCTGGACTACCTGAACAGCTTTGTCGGGCCATAAGCCGTCAAGCCCTCTGAGTGCATTTCAGAGCCTGATTTCGTAAAGGAAAACACAGCATGAGACCAAGGATCATTTCCGTGCGCAACGACGGTCTGGGCGCGCGGCTGCGCCCGATCCTGAACGCCGTCGCCCTGGCGCGGGAATGTGATGGCACCTTCGAATTCTCCTGGCCTGACAATGCCGGTACCGGATCGGGCGAGGCTTTGGCACCTGCCGAAGAGATCTTCTCACAGGACTTCATCGCCCGGCATCATCGCGACGGCTGGCTGGATCTGTTCGATTGCACACGCGGTCAAGGGCCCAAAAGAAAACAGTTCCGGTCTCATATTCTGCACAAGGTGCAAATAGGCAAGATCCTGGAAACCGGCCACAGCAACAGCGTCTGCCACATCACCGCTTTCGATGACCTGAGAGAGGTTCTGGCGCGTCCGGACGCCGAAAACGTGTACCGCGAGGCCTTTCTGGCGCTGGAGTTTTCGGATCACATCAAAACCGCGATCCGCGCCGCACAAAAGGCCGACCTCTCACAAAACACCACCGCGATCCATCTGCGGGCCGGGGATATCGTGGAAAAGGTCCATCGCTTCTCGGGCAACTATACCCAGTGGGTCATTCCCTTTCCACTGGCGCGCCGCCTGGTCGAACGCGAGATGGACAAGGGTCGGGACGTGGTGATCTTTGGTCAGGATCCGGTGGTCGTGCAGCATATCTGTGATGCCACCGGAGCCCGTGAGATATCGGCCTTCGCGCGCGATCACGCCTTTGACGCCACCCAGATGTGGTTTTTCGAGACCTGCCTGATGGCGCGCTGCCAGCAGATTATTGCCGGCGGAGCCAGTTCGTTCTCTCGCTTTCCTTCCTGGATCGGCAATGTCGAAATTACCAATGGCTACCACCTGTTTGACGATGAAACCGCGCTTGAGTTGATCTTGACAGACGCGACAGATGCGGCCCCTGTTTCCGATCTGCAAAAAGCCTTTTCGTTCTGGGCCATCACCGACACATACGGCCAGGACATTGCCCCAGGCGAGCGCGTGGCCTGCCTGAAAAAGGCGGTGCAATACGATCCCGCCAACAGCCTTTACAAGCTGGGGCTGATCAACGCGCTGATTGACGCGAAGGGCTTTGACGAAGCCTCGGCCCTGCTGTCCTCTCTGATTGTCCAAGAAACCCAACAGCACAAATGGTCCCCCGGATGTCTGCGCCAGGTGTTGTTCGGCCTGAGCTTTCCCAATTCCAAATTTCGGGAGGAGTTGCTGCCAAATTTCGAGTACCTGTGGGCGCAAGGCGATTTTGGCGCGGGGTTGTGCATCGCACTGACCGCCCGCGCGCCTGGGAAGATCAACAAGATATCCAAAATCATTGCGGACAGCGGCTGGGAACCCAAAAACTTCTTTTCCTACGCCCTGAAAACCCGACTACAGGACGCATTGACCAATAATGGCACCCAAGGTTGAAACTAAGAAAGAGTAAAAGAATGGTACTGCATCAGCATAGATATTTTTCGTTCATACCCTTAAAACAAGGTACTCTTCGCGACGTCCAAATCACGCTGTTCGGGTGAGTTTGCAAATCCCCTTGCCGTTACGAGAAACATGATGAGCTTTCGGGACTACAACTATATCTTCGTTGTCACCTATGCGCGGTCGGGTTCGACGTTGATACAAAGCCTGCTAAATTCTCTTGATGGTGTGCAGATACGTGGGGAAAACAACAACGCGCTCTTTTACCTCTATCAGGCGTTTTCCGGGGTCAAGATGACCGCGAAACTCGGCCGCTGGGGGCGGGAAAGCGAGCCGGATCAACCGTGGTACGGGGCCGGGGAAATGAAGCCCATTGGTTTTCAAAACGCTTCGTTGAATGCGCTTGTGAGGAATGTTCTATGTCCAACAGACGGAATTTCCGTGCTTGGTTTCAAGGAAATCCGGTATACTCCGTTTTTCATGACTGACAAGCAATTCAAAGACTATATGGATTTTCTGCTCGGAGCCTTCCCCGGAGCAAAAATTGTATTCAACACCCGCAAGGCGGATGATGTGGCCAAATCTGCCTGGCTTGCTAAAGAGAAGCCAGGCAAAGTTAAAGATTGGGTCAACCGTTGCGACGAACGTTTCGCGCAATGCAACGCATCCTCAGATCAGACAATCTTGATGCATTACAACGATTACGTGGTAGATCGCTCCAAAATCGCGGAACTCTATACTTTTCTGGGTTTTGATTTTGATCTCGATGTCGTTAACGCAATTTTTTCCAAACCGCTGAAACACGCAAAATAGTGTTGCTCCAACCTGATGTCCGCTGGCCGCGATGATTGCGAAAAAGAGGGTATTTTAGCTTTCTGGGCTGATCAAACTTGCCCAATCAGTTGCATGGCTTATCCCAAGGGGATAGGTCAATTGTCTATTGGATAAATGGAAAGAACGGCACCTTCCACCTCCAAAACCCGACACCACAAAGGAA
>DFBP01000131.1 GCA_002366685.1 Rhodobacterales bacterium UBA3077
GGATGTGTCATATCGGGCCTCTTGAATATATGCTGCAGTGCAGCAGCATAATTGAGCATATGCGAAAAACAAGTGCATTTGTGAAGATTCTGTGACTTGCGGAGAATCACAATTAGCGATACTCCATGGGGCGAAATTAATGAAACTCCAGGAGAGTATACCATGGCACGCGCAAAAATCGCCCTGATCGGCGCTGGACAAATCGGCGGCACTTTGGCTCACTTAGCAGCTATGAAAGAACTGGGCGATGTTGTCCTGTTCGATATTGCAGAGGGCATCCCTCAAGGCAAAGCACTGGATATCGCTGAAAGCGCACCGGTTGATCGCTATGACGCCGCCATGAGCGGTGCCAATGATTACTCCGCCATCGCCGATGCGGACGTGTGCATCGTTACCGCTGGCGTGGCCCGCAAGCCGGGCATGAGCCGCGACGACCTGTTGGGCATCAACTTGAAGGTTATGAAATCTGTTGGCGAAGGCATCCGCGACCACGCGCCAAACGCCTTTGTGATCTGCATCACCAACCCGCTGGACGCCATGGTTTGGGCCCTGCGTGAGTTCTCTGGCCTTCCACATAATAAAGTATGCGGCATGGCCGGTGTGCTCGATAGCGCCCGTTTCCGCACTTTCTTGGCAGAAGAATTTGACGTGTCGGTTAAAGACGTAACCGCCTTTGTGCTCGGTGGCCACGGTGACACAATGGTGCCGCTCCCGCGTTACTCCACCGTTGCTGGTATCCCGCTCCCTGACCTGATCGAAATGGGCTGGACCACGCAGGAAAAAATGGATGCTATAATTCAGCGCACCCGTGACGGCGGTGCTGAAATTGTCGGCCTCCTGAAAACCGGTTCCGCTTTTTATGCCCCTGCCGCAAGCGCTATTCAAATGGCCGAAGCCTATTTGGGTGACCAAAAACGCTTGCTACCATGCGCAGCCCATGTCGAAGACGCTTACGGGTTGAAAGACACCTATGTTGGTGTGCCAACCATCATCGGCGCTGGCGGGGTCGAAAAAATTGTCGAAATCAAGCTCAATGCCGAAGAGCAGGCCATGTTTGATAAATCTGCAAATGCGGTTGCCGGTCTGGTCGAGGCCTGTATTTCTATCGACGGTTCGCTGGCCTAGATAAAATTGAATGCAAAAAAGAGCGCTATCAAACGATTGCGCTCTTTTTTCCAAGGCGGTCATGGCGGATCTGACATGACCGGACCTTTGTGTTTATTTCCCGGTTTCCAACGGATACCCTCCGTTTTCGTACTATGTGTCTCGTGCAAAATGTGCTCTGGCAGCGCTTGAGGGAAAATGGTCTGATATGTCGGTCAAAATCAAAGTAATGGGCGAACGCAATTCGGGAACCAATTTTCTTGAGCAGACGCTTGCGCAAAATTTTGATGTATCGGTCTTGCCGCGCGCCATGCGTCCGACAAAGGTCCAGCAGTTCATTCTCACACGCAGAGGCACGCCAAATTTCCTAAAACCGTACCTCCGTGAGCGGTTTTCCGATTGGCGGCACAAGAAGGTGCTGGGTGAGAATGGAGGATGGAAACACGCGGTTATCAGCCAAAATCTCGTCGACCAATTCATTCAGCCCAAAGATTTTTTGCTGATCTGTAGCATCCGCCATCCGGTTTCCTGGGCGCGCTCAATGCACGAAAACCCGTTTCATGCGATGGGAAAGGTTCCAGCCTCTTTTGATGCATTTATTTCTTCCCCCTGGAAAACCCGGGCACGAGACGGGCTAAACAACGAAACACTGCCGTCACCCCTTGTTTTGTGGGCGGAAAAAGTTTCGAGCTATCTGGAATTTGCGGCAAATTTCGACAATATCCACGTTGTTCGATATGAAGATTTACTCCTGAAAACACAGGAGACCTTCGCGCGCTTTTCCAGTTTTTTGCAGCCCGCAAGGCAGGAAATGGCCCTACCGGAAGGGCGCATGCGCGACTTTGTATTGCAGGAATTGTCGATCGAGGCCTACCGGGAAAAGGCGCGGACCGTGTCATTTAACAACCTGTCCCCCAGCCAACGGGATGTGTTGGAATCATTCATCAGCCCCGACTTAATTAAAAGAACAGCATATTTATAGAGCTTTCCCAATCAGCTTGGTCAATTTCCAATTTTGTGATCACTAATTTTTTTACTGTGATCACAAAACCAACTAATCACCTTCATTTTACCCGAACTGCGACAAAATGGCTTTGCAGGATCGATTTTTCATGTCTAATGCTCCGGAACAAAACCAATTCTTTACCTAATCAAGCGCACATATCAAAAAACCGCTGCAAAAAGGGACACGCCTATGAATATCCACGAGTATCAAGCCAAAAAACTTTTGGGCGAATACGGCGCGCCGATATCCGATGGCCGCCCGGTGCTTAAAGCCGAAGATGCCAAAACTGCCGCTGGTGAGCTTGATGGCCCGATCTGGGTTGTGAAAGCCCAAATCCATGCAGGCGGGCGTGGGAAAGGGTCCTTTATCGAACCCGAAGCGGGAGAGGCCGGTGGTGTTCGTATTGCCAAGTCGGTATCCGAAGCTGCCGAAGAAGCGCAGAAAATGCTAGGCCGCACCTTGGTCACCCACCAAACCGGCCCTGCCGGCAAGGTAGTGAACCGTGTGTTCATAGAAGATGGCGCCAGCATTGCCACCGAGCTTTACCTCGCCCTTCTTGTGGACCGCGGTTCCTCGCGTGTTTCTTTTGTATGCTCCACCGAAGGCGGCATGGACATTGAGGAAGTAGCCGCCAGCACCCCCGAAAAAATCCTGAGCTTCAGCGTAGACCCGGCCTCCGGCATTTCCGGCTTCCATGGCCGCCGTGTGGCTTTTGCGCTCGGGCTTGAGGGCAAGGCTGTTAAACAATGTGTGCAGCTCATCAACCAGCTCTATAAGCTCTTTATCGAGCGCGATTGCGAGATGCTGGAGATCAACCCGCTGATCGTCACCACCGAAGGAGACCTCGTGTGCCTCGACGCCAAAATGGGCTTTGACGGCAACGCGATGTATCGCCAGCCAGAGATCATGGCGCTGCGCGACGAAACCGAAGAAGACCCGAAAGAACTGGCAGCTTCCAAGTTTGACCTCAACTATATCTCGCT
>DFBP01000127.1:0-2662 GCA_002366685.1 Rhodobacterales bacterium UBA3077
GCGTTGCGCACGCTGGCAGTCAGCACCGATGCGTCATATTCGGTTATTCCGAATTCTTGCACAAAACGGGCCTTTTTCTCGTCGGGGAGCTCTGGCAGGGTGGCCGCAATTTCGTCCACCCACGATTGCTGGATGGTTAACGGCAGCAGGTCAGGGCACGGGAAGTAGCGGTAATCATGCGCTTCTTCTTTGGAGCGCATTGAGCGGGTTTCCCCCTTGTTCGGATCATAAAGCCGCGTTTCCTGATCTATGGTGCCCCCGCTTTCCAGAATATCAATCTGGCGCTTGGCCTCATAGTCGATCGCCTGCTGGATAAAGCGCATGGAGTTCATGTTCTTGATCTCGCAGCGGGTGCCGAGCACACCAAAATCACCGGTTTCGCGGAATTTTTCGTAATCCCCCGGCTTGCAGACCGAAACATTCACATCCGCTCGCATAGAGCCTTCCTGCATGTTGCCGTCACAGGTGCCGAGGTAGCGCACGATCTGGCGCAGCTTGCGCACATATTCGGCGGCTTCTTCGGGGCCGCGAATATCGGGGCGGCTCACAATTTCCATGAGCGCCACACCGGTGCGGTTGAAGTCCACAAAGCTCATCTCCGGGTCCATATCATGGACCGACTTGCCGGCGTCTTGTTCGATATGAATTCGCTCGACCCGCACTTTGCGCGCAATACCCGGTTCCATATCGACCAGAATTTCACCTTCGCCCACAATCGGGTGGTAAAGCTGGGAAATCTGGTAGCCCTGCGGCAGGTCAGGGTAGAAATAGTTTTTCCGGTCAAAGCGTGAATAAAGGTTGATCTCGGCTTTCAAGCCAAGGCCGGTGCGCACCGCTTGTTCGATGCAATATTCGTTGACGACAGGCAACATGCCGGGCATCGCGGCATCCACAAAGGCCACGTTCGAATTTGGCTCGGCGCCAAACTTTGTGCTCGCGCCCGAAAACAGCTTGGCTTTAGAGGATATCTGGGCATGCACTTCCAGCCCGATCACCAGTTCCCAGTCGCTTTTCGCGCCGGCAATCACTTTGGCTTTGGGTTCGGTATAGGCAAGTTCGCTCATGGTCATATTCCGCAATTTTTCGCTCATGCCCTTCTACGCAAAGCGCAGGGAAGGAGCAAGAGTGCAGCGAAACGGAATTTTCATATTTGAGTATTAGAAGAGGGCGCAGGGCTTCATAAGCATGGGGAACAGGAAATGGGCAAAATGGTGGCGCGCCTGACCGTTAGCGTCGGTGTGGCCATGAAAGACGAAATGGATAAAGTGGTCGGGGCGCTGCAACTGGCTGATATGCGCATGTATAAAGCCAAGCAAAGCGGGCGCAACCGCGTGGTGGACTCCGGCCAGGAGGCCGAAGTCTTTGATCTGGCAAACGGGACCGGTTAACCCAGAATCCGGCTTGCGATCTCGCGCGTGTTTTTCGAGAGCGTATCAACCGATAGAATACGGGCGAGCTCAGCCTTCATTTGTGACTGCCGCTCCGTGCTATATTGCCGCCAGCTTTCGAAACCCGTTGTCATACGGGCCGCGATTTGCGGGTTAAGCGGGTCCAGCTTGATCAACCAGTCTGCAAATAGTGCGTAGCCGGAGCCATTCGGGTCATGGAAACCGGCGAGGTTGCCCATTGCAAATGCCCCCAGAAGGCTGCGGAACCGGTTTGGGTTTTTCCAGTTGAACTCGCTATGGCTGGTGAGGTTTGCTACCACGTCAACGGCCCTATCTGGAGTGGTTCGGGCCGCCTGAATCTGGAACCATTTATCCACCACGAGGCTCTCGTGCTGCCACTGGTCAAAGAACTTTGCCAGCGCCGCTTCGGCTTTCCCCGCCGCAACCAGTTGCCCTAGGGCAGAAAACTGTTCGGTCATGTTGTTGGCGCTGTCAAACTGCGCGTGCGCGGTGGCTGCTTCAGGCTCCAGTGCGGTGATCAAGGAAAGGCAACGCGCGCGCAAGCTCCGCTTGCCTGCGGCATCGGCATCGGGGGAATAGGGGCCTCCGACCGCCATGTCCTGATAAAGCGATGGCAAAAAGTCTTCCATTTTTTGCGCCATAGCGGCATTCAACACCTCCCGCGCTTTGAAGATAGCAATAGGGTCCGGCGTGCCGCCATCAGCTTTGATCCGCCGCGCGACTTCGGCTTCGCTCGGCAGGCCAAGAGCCATGGCGCGGTAAGCCGGTGCCAGATCCGCATTTTTGGCCGTTTTCGCCATCGCGTCAAGGAATTCACCCTCAACACGGGCCGGATCGTTCGGCAGGCTCGTTAGAATACCAAGCGCATATTCGTGCCCGGCCTGCCATCTGTTATAGGGGTCCGTATCATGGGCTAGCAGATAGGCGCGCTGGGCATTGCTTTTGTCTTGCTCCAGCACAACCGGGGCTGAAAACCCGCGCAGGATCGAAGCTATAGGCTCCATTTCCAGCCCTTCAAAGGTGAAACTTTGCACATTCTCAGTGAGTTCCAACACCCGCGTAGCCACAGCTTCGGTGCCATCAGGGTAGAGCAGGCCCACCGCCACCGGAATGTGGCGCGGTGCTTTGCTTGGCTCGTCCGGTGTGGCTGGTGTGGTTTGATGCAGGGTCAGGGTATAGGTGTGGTTGGAAAACTCCTCCGAAACCCGAATGCGGGGCGTGCCACCCGAGGTATACCATAGCGAAAACTGGCT
>DFBP01000127.1:2686-3442 GCA_002366685.1 Rhodobacterales bacterium UBA3077
GGCCCCCACCAGTGTGCGCAGCATGCCGACCACTTCGGCCCCTTTTTCATAAACGGTGGCCGTGTAGAAGTTGTTGATTTCCACATATTTGTTCGGGCGTGGCGGGTGCGAAAGAGGGCCCGCATCTTCGGCAAACTGCCGCCCGCGCAGGGTCACCACATCTTCGATCCGCTTCACCGCCGGGTCGCGCATGTCTTTGGTGAAATGCTGGTCGCGATAAACCGTCAGCCCTTCTTTCAGGCAAAGCTGGAACCAGTCGCGGCACGTGATCCGGTTGCCCGTCCAGTTGTGGAAATACTCGTGGGCAATCACGCTCTCAATGCGCTCGTAATTCATATCGGTTGCGGTTTCGGGGCTGGCCAGCACCAGCGAAGAATTGAATATGTTCAGGCCCTTATTCTCCATGGCCCCCATGTTGAAATCATCCACCGCAACAATATTGAAGAGATCAAGGTCATACTCGCGGCCATAGGCCTCCTCATCCCACTTCATAGAGCGCTTCAGGCTGTCCATCGCATAGGCGCACTTGTCTTCATCACCCGGGCGCACATAAATATTGAGCGCGACTTCACGACCTGATGCTGTGGTGAAGCTGTCCGAATGGGCCAGCAAATCACCTGCTACAAGTGCAAAAAGGTAGGAGGGCTTTGGCCAAGGGTCGTGCCATTCAACCCAGCCTTCACCGCTCGCAACTTCGTTACCGTTGCTCAGGCGCACCGGCTGGTCCGAATGGATTTTCACACTGTAGGTGGTCAT
>DFBP01000012.1:0-1493 GCA_002366685.1 Rhodobacterales bacterium UBA3077
GGCGGCCCCTTGCAGCGCAGAAACTCCGGGGGTGGATACCACCTCTACCCGCCGCGCTGCGTCGGATACCCCCATCGCCTCTGGCCCCCGGTCAAGCAGTTCGTAAACCAGTGCCCCCATCGCATAAATGCCGGCATCACCCGAGCAGATCAGAGCTACGTTATGGCCTTTACCCGCTTGCTCCAGCGCATAGCGGCAGCGGTCCTCCTCGCCACCGAGCGGGAAATCGGAGCGCCGTTTGCCCGCAGCCAATGGTCCGAGCAAATCGATGTAGAGCCCATAGCCAACCAGCTCTCCTGCTTCGGCGATCAGCGTGGAGGCCTCGGGCGTGCGCCAGCTATGTTGCCCCGGCCCGATGCCGACAATCGAGAGCTTGCCGCGCGCGCGCCCGCGCAGTTCGGTTATCGGCAGCGGGGAGCGGGCCAGCGCGCAGGTTGCATTTGAAGTTTTCTGTTTTTCCAGCACCAGTGTTGCTTCTGGCCCCGCTGCGGCCAGTGCCGCGCCCTCTGCCACGCCGTGGCAACCGACCTCGGCAAAAACGATGTCGGACGGGTTCGCCAATCTTCCGGCCTCCGCCTCCAATGTGTTGGCATCAAAAACCCGAAACGGTACGCTTAGTCGCTTGGCAGTTTCGATCATCGCGGGCTCATCCCCCTTGAGGTCAAGCGAGGTCACGCAGGCAATGGCTTCCGGGGCGATATTGGCCGATAGCAGGCTTTCTTGCACCAGGCCCCACATTTCGGATACATCACATCCGCGCGCACATCCCAAGCCCAGCGCAAAGCGCTGTGGATGGTAGGCGAGCAGCGCCGCACCGGTATCCACCGGAGCTTCGGATGTAACCAGCTTGACCGGGCCCTCACCAGCCTCCAGACCCCAGATATTTTCACCCTCGATTATCGGTTTTTGCCCGTTGAGCAATGCCATCATCACCGGTTTTGCGTCTTCGGGGTTTGCGAGCCGCCAGCCCTCGGGTGGCTCGTCAAGCGCGATGCCAAGCGAAACATCGCCAGCGGTGGTTACCGCCGCATGGCTTTCCAACACTTCGGCAATTTGCTTGGCCAACCTGTTGGCACCGTGGTGCCCACCTAAAAGCGGGATAACGGTGGAGCCATCGTCGGGAATGGCTATTACCGGCGGTTCCGAGCGCTTGTCAGCCAGCACAGGCGCAACAGCACGCACAAGTATCCCGGCTGCGCACACGCCGATAACCGGATGTCCGGCCTGAAACAGCATACGCGCGTGGTCAAGCGCGTTCGGGAAGAAGGTATCGGCCTTGTCGACCCGCCCCTCACGGCCGTGCAACGGGGCGTTTAAAGCGCTGGCCACGCGGTGGGCCGTCGGTTCGCCAGAGCGGGAGAGGCACATAACAATCGGGGTTAGCTCAACCATGGGTCTTCGCCTTTTGTGATCAGAATCATTGAGAAATAGGGGGCCGGATCGGGCGCGCGCTCTAACGGAAGAACTTGCTGGGAAGGCAGGCTGGCGCGCGC
>DFBP01000012.1:1642-4035 GCA_002366685.1 Rhodobacterales bacterium UBA3077
CACATCGTTTCGGGCCGTCAGCGGGCGCTTGGCCATGGCAGCACAGGTGGTGACCGAGGTCACACCCGGAACAATGTCGGTTTCATATTCATCAGCCAACCGGCTGAACAGATACATAAACGACCCATAGAAAAAGGGGTCACCCTCGCAGAGCACCACGACATTTTCACCCTTGTCGAGCTGCACAGCGATATCGGCAGCGCCTTTGTCATAGGCAGCTTGAGCAGGGCCGCGCTCTACGGTCATCGGAATGTTGATTATAATTTCATCGGCGTTTGGCGGAATGGATTGCGCAGCAATTGAACGGGCAAAGCTTTCGCCGTTTTCCAGTGCCGGATAGGCAACAACACGCGCGCCAGCAATCAGCCGGTGCGCTTTTAAGGTCATCAATTCAGGATCACCGGGGCCGAGACCCACGCCTATAAGCTTGCCTTTCATCGTTTGATCAAGCTCCATTGAATCACCGGGCGCAAAGGCTTCCATCCGGTTAAAGGCCCCAAGCCTTCGGCGCGGCTGATCGATATTTGCACCAAATCACCACCTTGATCTTTATGGAGTGCCGTTAGGGTCGCCTGACTTTCCAGCGTAACGGCATTGGCAACCAACCGCCCGAGCGGGCGCAGGGCCTGCCAACAGGCTTCAAAAACCTCAACAGAAAGGCCACCTCCGATGAATATTGCGTCTGGCGCGGGCAGGCCTTCCAATGCATCCGGAACGGTTCCGTCAATGAGTTCCAACGCAGGAACCCCTAGCGCCAGCGCATTGTCGGCCGCCATAGTGCGCCGGTCGGCGCGTGGTTCAATGCCGATGGCTTTTGCGTATCGTGCCGCGCGCATCCACTCTACCGCCACCGAGCCACACCCGGTGCCGACATCCCATAACAGCCCGCCGCGCATGGGGATCAGTTTGGCCAATGTGGCCGCGCGCACCTCACGCTTGGTCATGGTGCCATCATGGGTAAAAACTTCGTCCGGCAGGCCGGGCACACGGGGTAAAAGGGCTGCGTCGGGCGCAGCGATACATTCGACAGCCAGCGTGTTAAACGCGGGCACAGTGTGCGACCAGCTTTCGGCGAACCCGTCGAAACGGGCTTCATCATGGCCGCCCATGGCCGCCAGTACTGTCATTTTTGACTGGCCAAAGCCGCGCTCGGTCAGGAACCTGGCGATCTGCGCCGGGGTTTCTGCACCGGTTGTTAGAATCAGCAGTCGTACATCGGGCTGGATGAAAGCGATCATTTGCTCAACAGGGCGGCCATGCACAGTCAGGGTTTCAAGATCAGCCATGCTCCACCCCATGCGCGCCGAGGCAAGCTGGAAAGCAGAAAGCTGCGGGTGGAAGGTCACCTCACCAACCGCAAAATGCCGTCCGATTTTTGCGCCAACCGAAAACCAGAGCGGGTCTCCTGTGGCCAGCACGACCACGCGCTTTCCTTTGCGGGCGTTCAATTCGTCAATCAGTGCGTTGAAGGGGGAAGGCCAGCTCAGGGTTTCCGCATCGGGGTTTGTTGCCAAAACGTGGTGCCGCGCCCCGCCGACGATGACTTCAGCGGCCTCAATCACGGTACGGGTGGCCGGTGTTAGCCCATCCATCCCGTCTTCGCCGATGCCGATGACATGCAACCAAGCGCTCATTTTAGTTCCTCCGGTAGCCCCGCCGCCATGGCATTGACCGCAGCCGAGGCCATAGCCGAGCCGCCCCGCCGGCCCGCGAGCGCCAGATATGGCACACCGCGCGGGTTGGCGGCAAGTTCGGCCTTGCTCTCGGCGGCTCCGACAAAACCTACTGGAAAGCCAAGGATTGCGGCCGGCTTCGGCCAGCCATCATCCAGTTTTTGCAGCAAATGAAACAGCGCGGTGGGCGCATTGCCAATGGCAACAATAGCGCCTTCGATGTGCTCTTCCCACAGCTCTACCGCTGCCGCCGAACGGGTCGTTCCGAGGCGCTTGGTCAGCGCGGGCGTTTGTTTATCATTCAGGGTCACAATCACTTTGTTCCCCTTTAAATACCGCTGGATAACGCCCGCTTTCACCATTTCCACATCACAAAAAACAGGCGCTCCCGCTAGGATCGCCCTGTGAGCGGATGCATAAACATCAGACGAAAACCGCAGGTCCTCTGGCAAGTCTACCATGCCGCAGGCATGAACCAGCCGGATAGCCGCCGGATGCAAATCCTCCGGAATCTTTGAAAGATCGGTCTCTGCCCGCACGGTGGCAAAAGACTGCGCGTAAATCGAAGAGGGGTCCTTTTCGTAATCCACTATTTTATCCGGTGCCGCACCGATTCCGGCCCGTGCGGATGGTCAGCCTGCGGATATTCGGGGTGGGCGTGATCGTGATCGTGGTGATGATGGTGCCCGTGCCCATGATCGTGACCATGGTGATGGTGGT
>DFBP01000012.1:4122-5582 GCA_002366685.1 Rhodobacterales bacterium UBA3077
TCCACATGATGGTGGTGGCTTTCTTGCACGGCGCCCTGCTCGGCCTCAAACCCCAGTACGGTTTCGCGGTATTTGCACATGCCACAGTTCATGTTGTTTTCACCGTCCAAGATCTCTCGGACCCGATCGGCGAAGGTTTCGATAACCTTTGGATGGTCGTTCAGGTAACCGGCTTTGACGAATTCGATCTCCGGGTATTTGGCGCTGGCTTCATCGGTGAAGCCGTATATCCGGTCAATAAGCACACCTGCAAACAAGAAGTAGGGGAACACAATGACCCGCTTGTAGCCAAGCTTGGCGACATGATCGAGGCAAGGCTCGACCAGCGGGAAGGTCACACCGGAATAGCCGACCTCGGCCCAGCCAAAACCCATGCCTTCTTGCAGCAGCCGCGCCACTTTCGAAACGTTGGCATTGGCATCCGGGTCAGAAGCCCCGCGCCCGATAACCACAAGGCAGGTTTCATGCAGGGCGACTTCGCCGTGCTCGGCGTTGCCTTTGGCCACAGCCTCGTTGATCCGGTCAGCGGCGGCATCGAGCATTTTCGGGTCCACCCCGAGCTCACGGCCGTAATCGACCTGCACGCCATGTTTGGCAGCATAGGTGTTGAGCACAGTCGGGATATCATTTTTGGCGTGCATCGCGGCAAACAGCATACCGGGGACGGCCAATATGCGCTCAGCGCCCTCGGCACGAAGCGCATCAAGCCCGTCGCGCATAACGGGGTTGGCGAATTCCAGGTAGCCGTAATCCACCGGCCAATCGGGGAAATGGGCTTTCAACCCTTCGGCAACCTGCGCAAATTCATCTACTGCTTTTTGGCTGCGGGACCCATGCCCGCAGACCATCACTCCGAATTTGGTCATTGCCTAGCCCTTAACCGCGTTGCGAACGGCGAGCGCGACGCCCAGCCCGATCACCACAGCAAGGTAAGCCACATGCGGCACGTGGCCGGCAGCGCTTTCAGCATGGGCAAAAGCAGGCGTGGCAAGGGTGGCTGCAAGAATTGTGAGGGTTTTCATCTGTATTTTCCTTCCGGTAAAATCGGTCCACCATGGAAGAAAACGCATTGTCACTGACAGTTCCGGCTTTGGCCCCCTATTTGGGTCGACCGCCACCAAACGCGTTTCCAGCCCCAAAAGGGGCACCGTCTGTAAGATGTTTATAGGCGCGCCTAAAAGCTGTCGCAAGCCTGAAAACGACGTTTTTTGAGCAGAAGGACACCCCTTAAAGCGCGGCCTCGAGGGCACTTCCCAAGTGGAGCAATCTGGCCTCCTCCATCGGTTGACCCATAGCCATAATCCCGCAGCCCGATGTTCCTGTCGGTAAAGTGAGCGCACATCCTCCCATCAGGTTCCCGATGCGTGTGTTATTGAGCGCCAACAGGTTTTCCGAGATGAAGTAGTCACTATCGTTCAACAACCGCTCGCGGTCGGGTGGCAATATCTGGCTGGAGGGGA
>DFBP01000012.1:5693-8881 GCA_002366685.1 Rhodobacterales bacterium UBA3077
CCATACATTTTTTCAGGGTCGGCTTCGATCACACTTCCCCACTGGGCATAGGCTTCTACAACATAGAGACACGCGGCGAGCTGCATCGCCCGCGCAACGCCTTGATAGCTAAAGCGTGTAATCGTCGCGCCCGCGGCTTCAAATTTGGCAAGCGCTGCCTCGAAATCAGCCATTGGCTCGGGGCGGCACTGGTCCAAAGCAACGGTTTCGAGCACGGCCAAGCGAGTGCCACCAAGTGATGCGCCGTGCAGATCGGGGGCTTTCTCGCCAGTCATGGCCGAGAGTAGGAGCGATGCATCTTCGACGCTGCGGCACAGCGGGCCAACGGTGTCAAACTTGGCGCAAAGTGGCACCACACCCTCAAGCGACAGCAAACCGCTTGTTGTTTTGAGGCCCACAAGGTTATTCCACGCAGCCGGAATACGGACCGAACCACCGGTATCAGAGCCGATACCTGCCGCTGCCAGCCCGAAGGCGACCGAAGTGGCGGCCCCGGAAGAGGAACCACCGGGCGCGAGCGCGGGGTCGTTCACATTGGGGGGAGTAGCCGTGACCGGGTTCAGGCCGAGGCCGGAAAACGCCAACTCTGTCATATGGGTTTTGCCAAGGCAAACCAGCCCGGCGCGGGTGGCGTTTTCCAATACCACGGCGTCTTTGGAAGGCACCCGGCCCTTAAGCAACGCCGAGCCAGCCTCGGTAACGGTGCCGGCGGTGTCAAAAAGATCTTTCCAACTGATCGGCACACCATCGAGCCATCCGCGACGGACGCCGTTTTTGGCGCGCGCGCGTGCGGTACCGGCCTCGGCAAGGGCGCGCTCCCGCGTGGTGCGCGCGTATATCTCGCCTCGATATTCGTGTTTGTCGATAGCGTCCAGAAAGCCTTCTGCCAGCTCGACAGGGTCGATTTTTCCGGCCTCGATCTCGCGCCCCAGCGCTGCCGCGCTCATCTTTTGCCAGCCATCAATCATTGCGTATCCTCTTTCGGTTTCCCGCAGCCTAGCGCCAATTTCAGCAATGGACAATCGCCAGATTTAGGCGCTAGATAGCCCCATGAAAATAGATGCGGATATCATCATAGTTGGCGGCGGGCTCAACGGCCCCGCGCTGGCACTGGCTTTTGCTTCGGGCGGGCTTTCTTCGGTTATTATTGATACTGTGCCACTGGCAACCCGCCGTAAGCCGGCGTTTGACGGGCGGGCTTATGCGCTTTCGCTGACTTCGGTGCGGATGCTTAAAGTGTTGGGCATTTGGGATGCTGTGCAGTCTGAGGCCCAAGCGATGCTGGATATCAAGGTTACCGACGGAAGGCCGGGTGAAGGCGCAGCCGGGCAGTTTGTGCACTTTGATCACAACGAAATAAGCGAAGGTCCGATGGGCCATATGCTGGAAGACCGCTACCTGCGCCGCGCGTTGCTTGATGCGGTGAAGGCCTCGGACCTGATTACCCAAATCGCCCCGGCCACAGTCGAAGCCCAGGACATAACGGCAAGCCATGCTGAAGTGACACTAGATGACGGTCGAGTGCTGCGCGGCCGATTGCTGGTGGGGTGTGATGGCCGACGGTCCGGCGTGGCAATGCGCGCCGGAATTGCGCGCACCGGGCACGACTATCACCAATCGGGGCTGGTTTGCGCCGTATCCCATGAAAAACCCCATAACGGTGTGGCCTATCAGCAATTTATGCCCTCCGGTCCCTTGGCAATTCTGCCGCTCACCGGCAACCGCTCAGCCATTGTCTGGACAGAAACCACCGAGCGGGCGGGTTTGATCAATGCGATGTCTGACAAGGACTACATGGAAGAACTGCGCCCGCGGTTTGGGGATTTTCTTGGCAAGATCAAATTGGTAGGGAAGCGGTATTCCTACCCGTTGAACCTGACAGTTGCCAATCGTTTTGCGCAGCACCGGCTGGCGCTCGTAGGCGATGCAGCGCACGGGATCCATTATCTTGCAGGGCAAGGATTGAATTTGGGGTTGCGAGATGTCGCCGCATTGGCAGAAGTGGTGCTGGATGCGGCACGGCGCGGGGAAGACATCGGCAACGAACTGGTATTGGCGCGCTACGCCCAATGGCGCGGGTTTGATACCGCCGCGCTTACGGCATCAACTGACCTGATCAACAAGCTATTTTCGAACGATAACCCGATCTTGCGTACATCTAGAATCGCTGGCCTAGGGCTTGTGAATGCCATCCCCGCCCTTCGTAGAGATTTTATCCGTGAAGCTGCCGGATTATCGGGTGACCTACCGCGCTTGCTTAAGGGGCAGGCCATATAAAATGCCCCGCGCCAGTTGGCGAAGGGCATTATTTTTAAATTCTTCCGGTGGGTTCTAGTTGACAGTCCAGCGACCAACTTCGCAGACGTTTAGACCCATACGCGTTACTTCGTCTCCATCCGAAAACACAGCTTTCAGGTCCCAGATGCAATAGCCGGAGCCATCATCCAGATTGAAGCTTTGTTCATAGCCTGAAGGGAGCACGTCGGAACCGAACCAGTCTCTTCCCCAATTGCGTTGATCGCGGTTGGATGCATAAAATTCCATCATCGTGAATCCGGTTTGGTTTTCGATTGTAACCTAGCGATTCTGGGCTTGCGCACTGACTGTGCTTACGAACAGCACAAATATCGTAAATAGTATCCGCATGATTCTTCCTTTGAAATTGCTACTTCATTGTTCAAAAGTCGCTCAAGATTATGGCCTAATTGTGACGAAAGATATAATCCAACGGTGAATTCAACACTAGGTTGGGCAACACAAGGCTAATTGATTTTTTGCATTTCCAAGCCAAGCATACCGTAGTCAACGGCGAGGATACCAAACGGGCCAGTTACCACAGCTTCGGGCGTATGCATGAGGACATCTTGCGCCATTACACCCGAATAGACCTGAGGCAAGCCGATGTAACGGAACGTATAGAGTGGAAGGCCATTGGCGGCTGTGCCGATCGGCGTGATATCGGTTTTCAGGCGGCTATCGCTAAACGGAATTTCTTCTTCCTGAGTGAGCGCCAAGGCTAGAACCGCAACAATCACCAGTGGAATAATCCAGGCACCGGAGCCTCCCATAGGCGCGGCTTCTTCTATTTCGATTACCGCTGGCGGTTCATAGGTAACGTTTCCGGCGGTGGCCTGATATGCCATGGTCGAGATCATGGCGGCGGCTAACAGCTTTTTCATTCTATTCTC
>DFBP01000170.1 GCA_002366685.1 Rhodobacterales bacterium UBA3077
TGTTGCTTACCAACTCTGTGAGCAATGAAGTTAACAAATATATGGCCCAGACCAAAAGCGGCCCGGGTAAAACCCTGAGCCAAGGCGCCAAACCGTCGGCGATCATCAACACAGCACCCGAGCGCTCCAACCCTGCCCCGATTGCCAGCATAGAGAATATCAGCACCAGGAGCCGCCCGTCGACAAAGCCAAAGGCCTCGTCCGCATCTATCGCACGCGTTAACAGCACAAAAGCAACAGCCACCAATGCCGCGGCAAAAATCGGTGCAACTCCCAGTGCCGACAATGCAACCACAGCCACCAAAGCCCCGACCACAATTGGCACATGTCTACGCCGGTAGGGTCTGGCTTCTGGCGTTGCCACGTCCACCAATTCCATATCAGCTGCCAATCGGCGAATATCCTCTGCCGCACCTTCAAGCAGGAGTGTATCTCCCACGCGCACCACAATCGAATCCAGCGCCCGCCCCAGATTTTGATTTCGCCGATGCACGGCGAGCAAATAAACACCATAGCGCCGGCGCAAACGCAAACTCCCCAGTGACACGCCAATCATCCGGCACCCCGGTGAGATCAGCGCTTCTACTGCTGTGGTTTTGCGAGAGCCGAGTTGGTCAACCATTTCCAATGCCGAGCTTTCCCGGAGCCCTAGCAATTCGTCCATGCCGGTTTTAACAACCACACGGTCACCCGCTTCCAGCACGACCTCTTTCAGGCTCCGACGCAGGCTTTCGTCGCCTCGCAGCACATCAACCAGCCGCATGCCCGGCCGCTTGAAAAGGTCCACCTGCTTTGCGGGTTGCCCGATAATCTTAGAACCCGGCGGCACCATTACTTCGGCAAAAAAATTGGTTTTTTGCCGATTCACCAACATATCTGCCATCGAAAACCGATCTGGCAAAAGCTTGGGACCAATCAAAAGGAGGTAGAGCATGCCAAAAGCCGCCAAAATAATGGCGAGCGGCGTGACCTCGAATAAACCAAAAGGCTCCAGCCCGTTTGCCTGCGCAACCCCGTCGACCAGCAGGTTTGTAGACGTTCCTATCAAGGTCAACATCCCGCCAAAAATGGCTGTATATGAAAGCGGAATCAATAGCTTGGAAGGCATCAGCTTGATACTGCGGGCCAGTTGCACCACCACTGGGATCAAAACAACCACAACTGGTGTGTTATTCATGAAAGCGGAAGCAATTAGCGTGAAAATGGCCAAACCAGCCAGCACAAGCCTTGGGTGATCCGTGGCATTTTCAGTGACTATTCGGCTCAAAGTGTTGAGCGCCCCGCTGCGCACCAGCGCCCCGGAAAGGATAAACATCGCAGCTACCGTCCAAGGTGCCGGATTTGAAAACACTTCCAAAACGCCTGTAACAGGCAATACGCCACTCACCATCATAAAAGCCGCCCCTCCGAGGGCAACCACTTCGGTTGGGTAGGTTTCACGGATAAACAGCACAAACATCACAGCCACGGTCAATAGGGACAGAGTGGCAGGTATAGGTGCAGTGGTCAGAAATTCAGGCATGTTTGATGTCCTTGTAAATCTGCTCTTAGTGTAGTGATGCCTGCTTGAAAGGAAAGCCGCTTTTACCCGCGCTCAACTTCGATCTCGTCACGGGAACATGGTTCCCGCCAATATTTTTTTTACATATTCCTCTGTTTCCGGGAATGGCGGTATTCCTTCGTGTCGGGTCACGGCCCCGGGACCTGCATTATAGGCCGCCAGCGCCAGCTCCCACGTTCCAAAGTGCTCATATTGCTGCCGCAGGTACCGCGCTCCGCCATCAAGGTTATCGTAAGCATCCCAAGGGTCTACGTCGAGTTCTTCGGCGGTCCCGGGCATAAGTTGAGCCAAACCGATCGCGCCGCGTGGAGAAACTATTGCCGGGTCCCAGTTGGATTCTGCGGTTACCAGATTGAAAAACAACTGGTTGGGGATGTCATATCGTTCTGCCATCAGTATGGCCATTTGGAAGTAACTGCCTTCATTGACAACGGGTGGAATGGGGAAAGGGTCCGCCAGTATGCGGTGCCGCAATTCGCTGAGATTGGCCCGCATACTTCCCGCTTCGGCGTCCCTTGCGTTATAGTTCGCAATAATGCTGTTTGAACCCTGAAACTGGAGCGCGTTTACATCAATCTCTTGCGCGCCTACCGGCAAGGACAAGCCGGATATCACCAGAATTTGAATAATCGTCTTTGCCAATGTGCGCCCTGCCCGAGTGTGTCGCCCACACTATATCGTGCAATTTAATCAAATGTTAGGAATATATCTATGTGGTCTCCATCGGCATTGTTGGTTAACAATAGAGCAACAGATTCGGATCAGGGAGATCATCGTGGCAGGCAGCGTAAACAAAGTCATTCTATTGGGGAACCTCGGGGCAGACCCTGAAATCCGCACGTTTAACAATGGTGGCAAAGTGTGCAATTTGCGCATCGCAACCTCTGAGCGCTGGCGGGATAAGAACACCGGCGAGAACCGTGAAAAGACCGAATGGCATTCGGTGGCCATTTTTTCAGAGGGTCTGGTGCGCGTGGCAGAACAATATCTGCGTAAAGGGTCTTCGGTCTATCTCGAAGGCAAATTGCAGACCCGGAAATGGCAAGACCAATCCGGTAATGACCGCTACTCAACAGAAATTGTGTTGCAGGGTTTTGACAGCAAGCTGGTGATGCTGGGCGGTCGTGGTGATAGCGGCGGCGGATTTGGTGGCGGCGGCCAAGGCGGCGGTGGCTATGGTGGCGGTAGTCAAGGTGGCAGCGACCAAGGTGGCAGCTACGGCGGCCCTCAAGGTGGTGCCGGCAATCTGGATGATGAAATTCCGTTCTAATCCTAAATCAGTTTTGAAACTTTTCGGGAGGCCAGCAATATGCTGGTCTCACTGCTTTGTATCCCGTCAAAACGCCGAATGTTGCCAAGTATTTGGTCCAGCCCGATCAAATCTTCGGTACCGATTTCAGCTACCAAATCCCACTTTCCGTTGGTCGTGTGCACAGCCCGCACTTCTGGCAAACCAGTAAGCCGGGCAACGACCCGCTCGGTGCCTCTCCCCTCTATCTCAAGCATCATTAGCGCCCTTACCGGTTGCCCGGCAATATCGCCCTTTGTAATAACGCTGTATCCCAAGATATTCCCGTTCTTTTCCAATTTCTCCAGCCGCGTTCTGACGGTTGCCCGGGTCACGCCAACAATCCCTGCAAGTGTGGACAGTGATGCGCGCGCGTTGTGCCGCAAAGCAGCGATAAGGTTTGAATCTATTTCGTCCATAATGAGCACCAGACCTCGCCAATTGATCATTCTTTCTTCTTTTTGAACATAATAGTCACTATTGTCTACACACTTGGTTCGTCATTTTGCCCCAAAAAGGGGAATTAGATGAACCACACTGAGTTTTCATTGATAGGGGCACCTGTTGATACAGGCGCAAGTAACCCCGGTTGCTTGATGGGACCAGATGCCTATCGCACCGCAGGATTAACTTCTGCGCTCGAAGACTTGGGGCACAGCGTTTTTGACCGCGGCGACGCGCAACCAAAGGCTCGGGCGCCGCATTCGCACCCCAATCCCGCAGTGCACCATCTTTCCGAGACTATTGGTTGGACCGAAGCGCTTGCGAAAAGTGCGCAATCAGCCATCGAAACCAGTTTTCCGATATTTCTAGGTGGCGATCATAGCCTCTCTTTGGGGTCAATCCTCGGGGTCGCACGCCATGCAAAGGCTGTAGGCCGCCCACTCTTTATCCTATGGCTAGATGCGCATCCGGATTTCCACACGCTCGAAACAACCACATCTGGAAATCTACACGGCACGCCTTTGGCCTATTTGACCGGACAGAAAGGTTTTGAACAGTTTCCGGATCTCTCGCCGCTTGACCCAACCAATGTTTGCATTATTGGTGCCCGGTCGATTGATCCGGCAGAAGACACTGCGCTGCAGGCGGCGGGCGTTCATGTTGTTGATATGCGGGAGATAGACGAGCACGGAATCGCTGCGCCCCTGCGCGCTTTTCTGGCGCAGGTCAAAGCTGCCAACGGACGGCTTCACGTGAGCTTGGATGTCGACTTTCTAGACCCCGATATTGCGCCGGCGGTCGGCACAACCGTACCCGGTGGCGTTCGCTATCGTGAAGCGCATCTATGCATGGAATTGCTCCACGACAGCGGCTTGGTAACTTCGCTTGATCTTGTGGAACTCAACCCTTTTCTAGACATCAAAGGCCGCACGGCGCGCCTGATGGTTGA
>DFBP01000173.1:0-1362 GCA_002366685.1 Rhodobacterales bacterium UBA3077
GGCAATCTGGGCAACATCGCGAAACGAGTGGAAGACTCAGCCATCAAAGGCCCCGCCCTGATCATCATCGGTTCGGTTGTCTCCCTGCGCGACGAGCTAAAATGGTTCGCCGACAGCGAAAAAGACAGCCACCAGATGTCACTTCAGGCGCAAGACAGTCTTTAACCCCTTTTCTTCTTTGAAAAATACTCGCGGGGTGAGCGCCAAAGGCGTGAGGGGGCCGCGCCCCCTTCCCGAGCCCCGCGAGGCCACGGCGCCGCAGCGCATTTTTTAAGCTTGCTTCAAAAATGCAACCGCCGAAATGCCCGCCTGCCGTCCGGTCGCCAGGCATCCGTTCAGCAAATAGCCTCCGGTCGGAGCTTCCCAATCCAGCATCTCACCGGCGCAAAATACGCCGGGTAAGACTTTCAGCATCAGCCCTTCATCGACAGCCGCCTGAGTCACGCCACCCGCCGTTGAAATCGCCTCATCCATCGGGCGGGGGGCCTCTAAATGAAGCGGAAGCGCCTTCAGAAGTTTTGCAATGACATAAGGTGCTGTGGCCGTACGAGCCCGCTCGTTTTCATTGTACAAAGCGGCCTTTACCCCGGTGATCCCGACCGTTTTTCGCAAATAGTTTCCAAGGCTCAGCTTGCCCCTTGGTCGCCGCAATTTCTCTGCGAGCGCTGCCATCGGCAAATCCGGTAGCAGATCAATTTCCATATCTACTCCTTCCTTCCCCATACCATCCCGCAAGGGTGCCGACAGGTTGTAAACCGCGCCTCCTTCAACACCTTTTTTCGAGATCACAAACTCGCCATACACGCGCTTGCCGCCAAAACTCAGCCGTACCGGCTTTACCGGCGCCCCAAAATAAGGGGCCATATGGCTAGACCAGTTTACCAAAAAACCCATATTTGCGGGCTTGAATGGGGCCATCGCCACACCCGATGCTACCAAGGTTTCAGCCCATTTTCCGTCCGAGCCAAGCCTTGACCAACTGGCTCCACCTAGGGCCAATACCGTTGCTTTGGCGGCGACCGTCTTTTGCCCTTCCGGCGTTTTGAAATTCGCTTTACCGTCCTCAAATCCGAACCAGCGCCACCCCGCCTGAAATTGAACACCCTTTTCCGCCAGCCGCCCCAGCCAAGCGCGCAATAGCGGTGACGCCTTCATGGTGTCCGGGAAAACCCGACCACTTGATCCGGTAAAAACCGACTGCCCCAAACCTTCGGCCCATTCCTGAACATCCGCCGGATTGAATGCCTCCAGCATCGGCTCCAGCCAGTGGCGCGCCGTGCCGTAAGCCGCCATAAATAGCTCATACTCTTCGTTTTTGGTCAGATTCAGTCCAGATTTCCCAGCCATCAGGAGCTTGCGCCC
>DFBP01000173.1:1387-1735 GCA_002366685.1 Rhodobacterales bacterium UBA3077
AGGCCCGCGGGGCCACCCCCGACAACCAGCGCATCAACCATTCACAACGGCCGTGTTTTGGGTTCCGAACCCGTCAATTCCGAGCTCCATCTCGTCACCCGCTTTTAGCCAGCGCTGCGGTTCTTGCCCCATGCCAACCCCGCTTGGCGTGCCGGTCGAGATCACATCTCCGGCCCGCAGCGTCATATATTTTGACATATCGGCAATAATTTGTGCCACACCAAATATCATATCCGCAGTGCTGCTATCCTGCATCACTTCGCCGTTCAACTTCAGCCACAAGCGGAGCGCTTGCGGGTCCGGCACTTCGTCAGCTGTCACGAAATAGGGGCCGATCGGACCAAAACC
>DFBP01000173.1:1792-4963 GCA_002366685.1 Rhodobacterales bacterium UBA3077
GTCCGATAATCACCCCGAGTTCGGCTTCCCAATCCGCCTTTAGAGCTTCTGGCGGCAAGACCAAACTATCGTTCGGGCCTGCCAGCGCCGAGCTCGCCTTTGAAAAGATGATCGGCGCGCTTGGTTCATCCATACCTGACTCAGCGGCATGGGCGCGGTAGTTCAAGCCTATGCAATAAAAGTTCGGCACATCCGAAATACAGGGCCCAATTCGGCACCCTGCCGGAACTTCGGGCAGATTGTCGGCGTTGAGCCCACCAAGGGCGTCGAGCTTTGGCAGGTTCGCGGGGGATATGTCTTCAATATGCGCCGAGATATCCCGCAAACTGCCGTCGGCAGCCACCATTCCGGGTTTTTCAGCCCCTTGCTCTCCAAATCGAAACAGCTTCATGACGTCCCCTTTTTCAGCGCACTTTTGCGCAGTTTTTCGGATGCGGATTTGAGCTGCCCACAGGCCGCCATAATATCTTCGCCGCGCGGCGTGCGCACGGGGCTGGCATATCCGGCGTTGTTAATAATCTCGGCGAAAGCTTCGATCCGGCTCCAGCTGGAGCGCTCGTATGGGCTGCCGGGCCACGGGTTAAACGGAATCAGATTGATCTTGGCGGGGATACCCGAGATTAACCGCACCAGCCGCCGCGCATCGGCATCGCTGTCATTCACATCCTTGAGCATTACATACTCAAAGGTAATGCGCTCTGAATTCGACAAGCGCGGATAGGACCGCAATGTGTCAAGCAAGGTCTCGATGTTCCATTTCTTGTTGATCGGGACCAGCACGTCACGCACCTCATCGGTGGTGGCATGGAAGCTGATCGCCAGCAGGCAACCGATCTCTTCTCCCGCCCGCACAATTTCCGGCACCACACCCGAGGTGCTGAGCGTGATCCGGCGGCGAGAGATAGAAATTCCCTCATTGTCCATCACCACATTCATTGCATCGCGCACGTTTTCAAAATTATAGAGCGGTTCGCCCATGCCCATGAGCACCACGTTGGTGATCCGCCGACGGCCCTCTTTCGGTGTTCCGTTCTCGGGCCATTCCTCAAGGTCATCCCGCGCGACCATCACTTGCGCCACAATCTCCCCTGCCGTCAGATTGCGCACCAGCTTCTGGGTGCCGGTATGGCAAAAAGTGCAATTGAGCGTGCAGCCCACCTGCGAAGAAATGCACAAGGTTCCGCGATTTTCATCGGGTATGTAGACCGCCTCTACCTCATGGCCGCCATCAATACGCAGCAGGTATTTGCGGGTGCCGTCATTTGAGACCTGAAGCGCCACAATCTCGGGGCGTTCAACGGTGAAATGCGCGCCAATCTCGGTGCGGAACTCTTTGGCGAGGTTGGTCATCGCCCCGAAATCCTGCTCGCCTTTTTGATAAATCCACTGCCATAGCTGGCTGGTGCGCATCTTTGCCTGCTTCACAGGCGTGCCTATGGCGATCAGAGCTTCGCGCATGCCTTCGCGGGTCAACCCGAGCAGGCTTTGCTTCTCGGGCACCGGTTCGATGCGCGGCATGATCCGGGTCTCGGGGGTGATGGGCGCGGTGCTCATGGAGGTTCCTTAAAAATCAAAGCGCCCCCCGCTTTGGCAGAGAGCGCTGAAGTATAGCGGTTTTGGCCCGGTTATTCCAGCCGGATTACTGGCACATCTCCTGCGCTTTTTCATAAGCAGCCGTAAAGCCGATCAACGAGAACGTATCCGTGGTAATCGTGCCACGCGCCGAGGTTCCGATGACCGTCGCTTCAGAGCCACCGCGCATTGCCGTGATCAGGTTGGCGTCATCGTCGGGGCGCGGCCATGCATATTCCGCGTTAATTTCAGCGTTGGGGTAGAGCGAAATGGTCGTATCCTTTACCCGCATCTCGACCGGTGCGTCTTGCTTAAGCGGATAGCCAGCCAAAAAGCTGGGCTCGTTCACGATCTGCTCACCCGGAATGATAGAGATATAAAACCGGATATCACCGCGCCGCACAGTTACGGCTTGCCCATCCCGCTGGGCTGACCAGTTGGTTGGCTTGGAAACAATAAAACACTCTTTCGGGCTGTCGGCGACATAGACGCTCCAGTCGGTCTCGGAGTCAACCATGGCCAAATCTTGCGCACTCGAAGGTAGCGCTGAAACCAGCCCTAATGCCGCGGCGGCAATAAAATTCTTAAACATATCCGGCTCCTGCTCAATCCAAATTGGCCGCTCCGCCCGGTTTCTCCGGCGCTTGTGAAAGCAGCTTGTGTTTTGCTCGTTTACAGCCGTAATCTAAATAGAAACGGGGGCGAATGGCCAGCCTTAAATCGCAAGAATGTGCCGCTACGGGCATGATTTTGCCTATTATTGGAGATTACAGACCCATGAATGATGCCGCAAAACTGGTTGAGCTACACCGGAACGGGATTTTGGAGTCGACCCATCGCGGTCATGTGGTGGTTTGTGATCGCGAAGGCGTCATAGCTGAATGGGGCCATTCCGCTGAAGTCATTTTCCCGCGTTCGGCTTGCAAAATGTTGCAAGCTCTGCCGTTGGTGGAAAGTGGCGCGGCCGATGCGGCTTCCCTCGGGGTCAACCATCTTGCACTCTCCTGTGCCAGCCATCAGGGCGCGCAGATCCACACGGGACTGGCGAAAGAATGGCTTGAAGGCATCGGGCTGGGGGAAAGCGATTTACGCTGCGGGCCCCAGCCACCGAGCGACTTTAATGCAAGAGCAGGGATGCGTGAAGCCTTTGAGAGCCCTTGCCAATTGCACAACAATTGCTCGGGCAAGCATAGCGGGTTTTTGACCCTCAACCGGCATCTCGGCGGAGGTTCCGAATATATCGAACTCGATCATCCCGTACAAATAGCGGTCAAATCCGCCTTTGAGGACATGACCGGCGCTGCATCCCAAGGGTCTGGCATCGACGGGTGCTCGGCACCGAATTTTACGTGCGAGGTTGGCCACCTTGCACGCGCGATGGCCAAAATGGCCCAGCCCGAAAAGCTCGGCCCTACAAGGGCGGCGGCAGCCACTCGGCTCATTCAAGCCATGATGGCGCACCCGCTGCTGGTCGCCGGAGAAGGCCGCGCCTGCTCAAACCTGATGGCAGCCGCCAATGGAAAAGCAGCTGTCAAAACAGGGGCTGAAGGCGTTTTTGTTGGCATTCTACCGGAACGCGGCATTGGCATTGCGCTCAAG
>DFBP01000043.1:0-932 GCA_002366685.1 Rhodobacterales bacterium UBA3077
ATGGCCGGGCCGCCTTTGCGGGGGATTTCCTCGCCCGCAGCGACATCAATAACATAAACGGTGAGATCTGCCAGTTCAGGGCTGAAGGTTGCCGACAGGTTATCACCGCCGCTTTCGATCAGAATGATTTCAAGGTCTGGATGCCGTGTATTCAGATCGGCGATAGCCGCAAGGTTGATCGAGGCATCCTCTCGAATGGCCGTATGCGGGCACCCGCCGGTTTCAACCCCAACGACCCTGTCCGACGGTAATATTTGCATACGCATCAGCGCTTCGGCATCTTCTTGCGTGTAAATGTCGTTGGTGATTACGGCGATGGAATGAGTGCTGCGAAACACTTCAGAGAGCGCCGCAGTCAGTGTCGTTTTTCCGGCGCCGACAGGGCCGCCAATGCCGATACGTAACGGGCCGTTTGGGCTACTCATGTGCGGAATATCCTTGAATATTGGGTTTCGTGTTGCATCGAGGCGATGTCGATCAGGAAGGAGGTGGAGGAAAGCATAGTTAGGTTTCCGGTTTCGGCCTGCTCGGCAACCTGCTCACAGGTTGGTGTTAACGCGCGCAAAATCTGCTGGCCCTCGGTTTGGCCAACGGGCATCAGGCGTTGGCTCGCTGCCACTAGATTGGAAACAAAAGCAAAGAGATACATTTTGATCGTCAAGTGCAGGGGCAAATCCTGCAAAGCGGCCGCGCGCCCCAACGCCACCGGATAGGTTAAACCGTGAAGTTCGGCGCCCGAGATCGCTGCGGTAACGGCACAAAAAGCTTCGCCCTGCTGGGTGCTCTCAAAGAGGCGCTCTTTTGAGGGAGCAAAGGCCCGCGCGGTTGCGTCAATCTCGGTCAGTTTGACAACACAACCAACCCGGTAGGCCGCTGCAACAAACAGCGCATCGGAAAAGCCAGCGCCGTGTTTAAGCACATCTTCCAGCCAT
>DFBP01000043.1:984-1206 GCA_002366685.1 Rhodobacterales bacterium UBA3077
ATTTGGGTGTCAGTGGGCATGGGCGTGGGTGCGGCCATGTCCGTAGGCGCCGCCCTCCGGTGTAAAAGGTTCGCTTACCTCGCGCAGGGTTGCGCCCAGTTTTTGCAACATGTCCCGCATAACGTGATCGCGCTGAATCAACAGGCGGTCAGCCTCGATTTGACAGGGCATATGCCGGTTGCCAATGTGCCAGGCCAGGCGCGTCAGGTCTCCGGTCACCTC
>DFBP01000043.1:1293-6964 GCA_002366685.1 Rhodobacterales bacterium UBA3077
GTTAGCACTTTGCGGCGGAAAAACCGCCCCTCGTAGTCAAGCGTGACCTGATCGCTGGCCTTGGGGTGGCCGTCTACACGGATGACTTTGTGGCAGGCAGGAAGTTGCATGGCCATTCCTTCAAAACATAAAATACCGTTGCGCCATGGGCAGCACTTCAGCAGGTTGGCAGGTCAACAATTCCCCATCGGCACGGACCTCGTAAGTTTCCGGATTGACCTCCATCACGGGTGTCGCATCATTAAGAATTAAGTCTTTTTTGCCAATGCCACGGGTGTTTTTGACAGCAACCGTCTGCTTGGCAAGGCCGAGGCTTTCGCCGATCCCCGCCTCCTGTGCGGCTGCACTTACAAACGTCACCGCCGAGTTTTCAACCGAGCGCCCGAACGCGCCGAACATCGGGCGGGAATAAACGGGTTGTGGCGTGGGGATAGAGGCATTCGGGTCACCCATTTGGGCCATGGCAATGGTGCCGCTTAGCAAAACCATCTCGGGCTTCACCCCGAAAAAGGCCGGGTTCCACAATACCAGATCGGCGCGTTTACCTTCCGCAATCGAGCCGATTTCGCTCGATATCCCGTGCGCGATGGCGGGGTTGATTGTGTATTTGGCAATATAGCGGCGTACGCGGAAGTTGTCGTTATCGCCCGTTTCCTCGGGGAGCTTGCCGCGCTGTTTCTTCATCTTGTCGGCTGTCTGCCAAGTGCGGATCAGCACTTCGCCAACCCGCCCCATGGCTTGGCTGTCAGACGCGATAATGGAAAACGCGCCCATGTCATGCAAAATATCCTCTGCGGCGATGGTTTCCCGCCGGATGCGGCTTTCGGCAAAGGCCACATCTTCGGGGATGGATTTATCCAGATGGTGGCAAACCATCAGCATGTCGAGGTGCTCTTCGAGTGTATTCACGGTAAAAGGCCGCGTTGGGTTGGTAGAAGAAGGCAAAACATGTTCTTCCCCGCAAATTTTGATGATATCGGGAGCGTGCCCACCGCCTGCGCCTTCGGTATGAAAGGCGTGAATGGTCCGGCCCTTCATGGCCTTCACAGTATGCTCGACAAAGCCGCTTTCATTGAGGGTATCTGTATGGATCATCACCTGCACGTCCATGGCATCAGCCACGGAAAGACAGCAATCAATCGCAGCGGGCGTGGTGCCCCAGTCCTCGTGCAGCTTTAGGGCGCAGGCTCCGCCAAGCACCTGTTCCTCAAGCGCGGCGGGTAAGCTGGCATTGCCTTTGCCGGCAAAGGCGAGGTTCATGGGAAAGGCATCTGCCGCTTGCAGCATCCGCCCTATGTGCCACGGCCCCGGCGTGCAGGTTGTGGCCAGCGTACCATGCGCGGGGCCGGTGCCGCCGCCGAGCATGGTGGTCAGGCCGGAATGGAGGGCATCTTCGATCTGCTGGGGGCAGATAAAATGGATATGGCTGTCAAACCCGCCAGCGGTGAGGATTCGACCCTCGCCCGCAATCGCCTCGGTTCCCGGGCCAATAATAATATCGACACCGGGCTGGGTGTCGGGGTTTCCAGCCTTGCCGATTTTGTGAATTCGCCCGTTTTTCAGGCCGACATCGGCTTTGTATATACCTAAATGATCCACGATCAACGCATTGGTTATAACGGTGTCTACCGCACCCTCAGCCCGCGTGACCTGAGATTGCCCCATTCCGTCCCGAACAACTTTACCCCCCCCGAATTTAACTTCCTCACCATAGGCGGTGAGGTCTCGTTCGACCTCGATAATCAGGTCGGTATCGGCAAGGCGGACTTTATCACCGGTGGTCGGGCCAAACATGGCAGCGTAGTCGGCGCGTTTGATTTGAGTGGGCATCAGAGGGCTCCCATGATTTGTTGGTTGAAACCATATATTTTGCGGTCTCCGCCAATGGGAATGAGCTGCACTTCCCGCCGTTGCCCCGGTTCAAACCGCACGGCTGTGCCTGCGGCGATATCAAGGCGCATACCCCGCGCGGCTTCTCTATCAAAGTTCAGGGACGGGTTGGCCTCGCCAAAGTGATAATGCGAGCCAACCTGAACCGGCCGGTCGCCCTGATTGGCGACCATCAGCGTTATCGCTTCCTGACCCGCGTTCAGAGTCAGGCTGCCATGTTTGGGAAATACTTCACCGGGGATCATGTGAGCGCTCCTTCGCGGATGGGGTTATGAACCGTGACAAGCTTGGTGCCGTCAGGAAAGGTGGCTTCGACTTGCACATCATGGATCATTTCGGGCACGCCCTCCATGCATTGCGCGCGCGTAACCACATGAGCCCCCGCTTCCATCATATCGGCAACCGAGCGGCCATCGCGGGCGCCTTCCACCACAGCGTCGGTTATCAGCGCGATCGCTTCGGGATGGTTGAGTTTTACGCCGCGCTGCAAGCGCTTGCGGGCCACTTCCGCCGCCATAGCGATCAGCAATTTGTCTTTTTCACGGGGGGTTAGGTTCATGTTAGCTCATCCAGCATTTTGGTAAGTGTTGGTGTGTCAAAAGGTTTAATATCGGGATCAGATGCTTGCGCAATTCAAAACTGTCGGGGGCCAGCATACGCACCACCAATACATTTGGCTGAAGCAAGCTTGCGCCGCCATGCTCGGGTAACAATTGGCGAACGGGTTTTAGCCATGTTTCAGCATCATTTGAAACGTAAACCAAAGTGGCAATAGCGCGGGCATTTGAGGCAATATGGGGTCGGTCCAGCAATTTTTGAGCATCGCCCTCTAGGGTCATGGCATCCAGAAACAGCGGAACGCCATCCTGCCATATATCAATCCTGTCGCGAAAGTGGATATTGCCTAGGGTCTCTCCCATTTCTGTTCGCCCAAAAACCAGAGGCTCAACAATCAGCGCGCTGGCACCGACCGCCAGATTAACCCGCAAAGAGCGTTTGAAATTGCAACCTTCAAACAGGATGGTTTCTTGTGGTAACCAGTTCACGCGGGCGTTATCCGCGGCTTTTATCTGTGTCGCCATGTGGCCCGTTTCGAAGCTGCTGGCCTTATATGCGCGCTCGGCCGCCTGACTTGTCAGCGTCAATGCGCAGCCTTCACCGGCTTCGGCTGAAACCGAAAAACAATCTCCGCCCGTTATACCGCCCGCCGTATTCACCAGAACAGCCTCCACCGCTTCGCTGCATGGCCGAGGAAACAAACACCTGAGCGAGCCCGACTGACGCAGGTTTTGAAGCCGCGAAACCGATTCCGCCGCTTGCACAGACAGGGCAACTGCCCCGCGTGCCCGTGGCACCAAAGCAACAGAACTGTTGCTCTCGGTGGAAACTGCTAGTGAAATGCCGTTCTCCCAAGTCAGAATATTTCAGAAGATATGACGGGGATTAGCTGTGAACGCTCGAAAATTCGACTTTGCTTTTGTCTAAAAAAATCAAATGCCTAAAATATAGGCATTGATATCGAGGGTGATCAAAATATAGCCATTTACGATCATTGGCTTTGAATAAATCGGGGATTGGATTGTTATTCCCGCCCGGATGGAGAATCACTTTGCCTGCTCGTAGAGATAAAAATCTTGGAAAATCGGGTGTGTGACGATCAGACGACTTGGAACTCATACAGATCGCCACACTGGTGCAACATGAAGTTGCGGAGCAACGGTAAGGGAAATTGTGTTTGATCGCAAGAGACCCGACATCGCCCTCCGCGAGGAGAATTAGATGACTTTTCTTAAAACCACGTTGGCAGCAACCACTGCGTTGGCTGCTTTGGCCGTTTCCGCGCAAGCTGCTGATTGCCCGATCAAAGTTGGTGTTTTGCACTCGCTATCCGGAACCATGGCGATTTCTGAAACCACGCTCAAAGACACCATGCTGATGCTGATCGAACAGCAAAACGCAGCCGGTGGCGTGCTTGGCTGCGAATTGGAAGCCGTTGTGGTTGACCCCGCTTCTGACTGGCCGCTTTTCGCCGAAAAGGCGCGGGAACTGCTGAGCGTGCATGAAGTGGATGTGATCTTTGGCAACTGGACCAGCGTGAGCCGCAAATCGGTTTTGCCGGTGATCGAAGAACTGAACGGCTTGCTGTTCTACCCCGTGCAATACGAGGGCGAAGAAAGCTCGCGTAATGTGTTTTATACGGGTGCTGCGCCAAACCAGCAAGCCATTCCGGCCACAGATTACTTCCTTGAGGAACTGGGCGTGGAGCGGTTTGCGCTACTTGGCACGGACTATGTATATCCGCGCACAACCAACAATATTCTGGAAAGCTATCTGCAATCAAAAGGCATTGCCGAAGACGATATCTTTGTGAACTACACCCCGTTTGGTCATAGCGACTGGTCGACCATTGTCGCTGACGTTGTGGCACTGGCAGCGGATGGCAAAAAAGTTGGCGTGATCTCGACCATCAATGGGGACGCAAATATCGGGTTCTACAAAGAACTGGCAGCCGCAGGCATTTCAGCTGACGATATTCCGGTTGTGGCTTTCTCGGTCGGTGAAGAAGAGCTGTCCGGTCTCGACACATCAAACCTTGTCGGGCATCTGGCGGCATGGAACTACTTCCAGTCAGCGGATTCCGAAGCCAATGTTGCCTGGATCGACGCCTGGAAAGCCCGCATGGGGGAAGAGCGCGTCACCAACGACCCGATGGAGGCCCACTATATCGGCTTCAATATGTGGGTAAACGCGGCAACCGCAGCGGAAACCACCGATGTGGATGCGGTGCGCACCGCCATGTATGGCCAGGAATTCCCGAACCTGACCGGTGGCACAGCCGTGATGTTACCAAACCACCACCTGGCAAAGCCGGTTCTGATTGGCGAAATTCAGGAAGACGGCCAGTTTGATATTATCAGCCAGACCGAAGAAGTTCCCGGCGATGCATGGACAGATTATCTGCCTGAAAGCGCGGTTCTTGTGTCGGACTGGCAGGAACTGGGTTGCGGTATGTATAACACCGAAACCTCAAACTGCGTTCAAATCAAGTCGAACTACTAAGAAAACAAACCGGAGGGGGCTCGTCTCCCTCCGGGATTTGAGGTTTGTGTACTATGAGAATTTCATTTCTGACCGTTCTGTTTGTGGCGATTTCAGCTTTTGCCTCTTGGGCGCAGAACGCGACTATGCAAACCGTGTTGCAGGAAAACCGCGAACTGATCGTTGAAAGTTCGCGCCGGACAATCGAGCCAGCCATTAACGCGGTGGCCGATAGCGGCCTGACCCAAGCTCAGGAAGTTCTCGAAATCTGGCAAGCCAAAGAAATCTGGCTGCGCGAAAGCGACGGGCTGTTTTTTCGCGGCGAGCGGATCGACTCCAATACTTATCGTCTTTACGACCTTGATAGCGGCGAAATTGTGGGTGAGGTTGCTAAAAGCGGGCTCAAACAGATCAAACCCAATAGCGGCATCCGCGCGCTGATCGCTACAGCGCTGGTCAGGTTTCAATTACTCGACCCGGATATCGAGCGGCGGCGAGATGCGGTTTCCGCGATCGAGCGAGCACCCGAGGCCGATCTTCTACCACCTCTGCGGGCTTCAATCAAAGATGAGCTGGACGCCGACCTCAAAGCGCAAAAAACCCGTCTCGAAACCCTGCTGACAATTGCCTACGACCCAAACGAAGCCTTGCGGCTTGATGCCATTCATCTCATGTCCACCGATCTGGGGCTGGATGTCCGCGCCACGCTAAACCCGTTGGTCACCGCCGAATTGCAGATCCT
>DFBP01000043.1:7011-7664 GCA_002366685.1 Rhodobacterales bacterium UBA3077
GGACATGCCCCGCCGGTTATCAGTGCGCAAGATGTGCGCGTAGCGCTAGTCGCGCACATTCAGGATGGACAGGTAGGCGGCTTTGCCGTCAGCGAGCTCGACAGCCAAGATAACCGCATAAATGCCTACGAAAACCTGATGGATGCCGGAATTGTTCCCGCTCTTGTTACGCCTCATGACATGCAGGAAACTACTGCGCTGTTTCGCTTTATTGAAGTCTATGCGGAACCTTCCTCTGCTGTGACGGATGCGGCTGAAGCAGCGCTTTCGGATATTTCTACACGGGTTCGTCTGAGCCAGACGGCGGACCTGACACTGGATGCCCTATCGCTGGCGTCGATTTATTTTCTGGCGGCCATCGGGCTGGCCATAACATTTGGCGTTATGGGCGTTATCAACATGGCGCATGGCGAGTTCATTATGATGGGCGCCTATACAGGCTATGTTGTTCAGCAGGTTATCCCGAATTATACCGCTTCGATCATTGTCGCTGTCCCGATGGCCTTTTTCGTGACATTTTTGGCCGGGGTTGCCATGGAGCGCCTCGTCATCCGCTGGCTCTATAACCGACCGCTTGAAACCCTGCTTGCGACCTTTGGCATTTCGATTGCCTTGCAGCAGCTCGCAAAGAATATCTTCGGTACACAGGCGCG
>DFBP01000043.1:7807-8258 GCA_002366685.1 Rhodobacterales bacterium UBA3077
GCCTCAATGGGCATCAACCCAGATCGGGTCAACATGCTGACTTTTGGCTTGGGTTCGGGGATTGCGGGCATTGCGGGTGTCGCGATCGGGTTGTTCGCCAAAGTCACTTCCGAACTTGGCTCGGACTATATCGTGCAAAGCTTCATGACCGTTGTGGTTGGCGGTGTCGGGAATATTTGGGGCACATTGGCTGGCGCGACCATGATCGGCTTTTTCCAGAAGGGAATTGAAAGCTTGAACCCTTCAAACACGCTCGCGGCGCAAACTTATATGATCATTATCATCATCATCTTCATCCAGTTCCGCCCCAGANNCGGGCCGCAGGAGATTAATCATGAAGAACAGTTTTCTAACCCGCCACCCATCGGTTCTGATTTTCCTGGCCACGCTGAGCCTCTTTACGCTGGCCGTGACGGTCATGTCAGAAGGGTTCGGCCTCGGGCTCATCTCC
>DFBP01000032.1:0-1014 GCA_002366685.1 Rhodobacterales bacterium UBA3077
CGCTCGGAAGGCGGCTTTGTTCAGGGAGACGAAAAATGCCGCGTTGTGGGCTGGGAACATACCTATGTGGTTGGCGATACAGGCTCTTTTCCCGGGCCGGAATGGCTGGCAAAACAAGCCCATCAAGCCGATTTGCAGGCTGAAGCTGCGGCGGCAAATATCGTTGACGAAATGCAAGGGGCTGCGCCGACACACAACTTTAAGGCTGAACTCATTTGCATAGTAGATACGCTGGATAGCGGCATTATGGTTTATCGCAAAGGGGATCGGACCTTCTTTATGCCGATGTCCAAGCTAGGCCATTGGGCTAAACGCATTTTTGAAGGCCTGTATTTGAAGGCCTACCGAAAGTAGTTAAAGCTGTCCCTAAGGAAAAAGTGTGATTGGAGTCCGGTCACCGGCAGCAAACTTGCGAAGCACGGCAGGGTAAAGCCGGTGTTCCTGCACGAGTAGCCGCTCGGCAAGGTCGGATTCGGTATCGTTTTCTTTCACGGGTATCACGGCCTGCCCGAGGATCGGCCCGCCGTCGAGCTCTCCGGTAACTTCGTGCACTGTGCAGCCGTGCACCGCCATGCCGGCTTCAAGCGCGCGTTTGTGGGTGTGTAGCCCTCGAAATAGTGGCAGGATTGACGGATGAATGTTCAGCATTTTGCCCTGCCAACGCTCGATAAATTCTGGCGTCAAAATCCGCATGAAGCCAGCGAGGCAGATAATATCAGGTGCAGCAAGCTCAAGCGCTTTGGTCAACTCGGCCTCAAACGCCACCCGGTCGCCTTTGAAAGGGCGGTGGTCAACGCAGACATTTGGAATACCTCGGGCTTCCGCCTTGCTCAGCCCGCCGGCATCGGGCGTGTTTGACAACACCAAAACCGGTTCTGCGGGGTGGGTTTTATCCATGTCCTGAACCAGAGCTTCCATATTGGAACCGCCACCGGAGATCAGGATCGCCACCCGTTTTTTCATTTCAAAGAGCCGGAGTAGGTGATGCCTTCCCCCTCAACCACGTTGCCGATG
>DFBP01000032.1:1052-3491 GCA_002366685.1 Rhodobacterales bacterium UBA3077
ACAATCGCTACCATTCCCATGCCGCAGTTAAATGTTTTGAGCAATTCGGCTTGCGCCAGCCCCGCTTGCTCTGCCAACCATTTGATAACCGGCGGCAAGTTCCACGCCGAAAGATTAACCTGTGCACCCAATCCATTAGGAAGGGCGCGCGGCAGGTTTTCTGATAATCCGCCGCCGGTGATATGGGCCAGTGCGTGCAGACCCCCGGCGCGGTGCGCCGCGAGGCCGGAACGCACGTAGAGTTTTGTGGGTGTTAGCAATGCGGCCCCAAGTGATCCCTCTCCGAAAGGCGAGGGTGATTCCCAAGTGAGCCCCGAATTTTCGACAACTTTGCGCACCAGCGAATAGCCGTTGGAGTGAACCCCGCTTGACGATAACCCAAGCAATACATCACCAGCCCGAACGCCCGCGGGCAGGCTGTTCCCGCGTTCCATTGCACCAACGCTAAATCCGGCTAAATCAAAGTCACCTTTTGCGTACATGCCCGGCATTTCCGCGGTTTCACCGCCGACCAAAGCGGAATTGGAAAGTTTGCAGCCTTCGGCAATGCCGGCAACGACAGCGGCGGCCTCAGAAACATCCAGTTTGCCCGTCGCAAAATAATCCAGAAAAAACAGGGGCTCAGCGCCTTGGCAGACAAGATCATTAACGCACATGGCGACCAGGTCAATGCCTACAGTATCCAACAAACCAGTATCAATCGCGATCCTTAATTTGGTGCCAACACCGTCTGTCGCTGCAACCAGTATGGGGTCTTTATAACCCGCCGCCCTGAGGTCAAACATGGCACCAAAGCCGCCGAGACCGTCCATCACGCCATCTCGTTTTGTGCTCGCAGCAGCGGGTTTGATCTTGTCAACCAAGGCATTCCCTGCCTCGATATCCACACCTGCATCTGCATAAGTAAGGCCGTTTTCGGGGGGTGCCATAGGGATTTCCTCGTTGCGGTAAGTTGGGGCAGCTTTACCTTATCAATCAGCAAAAGAAAACCACTCATAGAGTGGTTGACCATAGCTTTTTGCCCAGATAGATAAGGCGAAGGCGGGCCTGTAGCTCAGTTGGTTAGAGCAGAGCGCTCATAACGCTTTTGTCGTAGGTTCGAGTCCTACCGGGCCTACCAGAATTCACAAATATCCAATAAAAACAATCACTTGAAGTGTTTTCTTGATGGTCCCACCTTTAAAAGTGGGACACTTCTTCAGTATTTATTCAAATAATTCAACAGGGTTGTAGTTTGACGCTATCGAATGAAGAACTGCATCAAACGCACAGATATTCGGAAAGACCAAAGAAACAAAAAACCGATCGAGAGACGATGTTCATACTCTCGACAACCATTTTGGGAAGCTGTTGTTCCAAGATTGCTTGAATAGCCCCAATGGAATTTTTTGCTTGAGATGTCATTGATAATAGAAGGCGAATCTGGACCTTCGCTACGCTCTGCTCCAACGGTCACTGTGCGGACGGAGCTGCCGATGGCTGAATGCACACAAATGTCTGTTTTCGGGAAATAGACTCCTGCCGAACCGCTATTTCCACGCACCAGAAACGGTCGTTTTCGCCGATAACAGAAATCAATGAGTTATGGCAGTTTTACCCCTTCTCGAAGCATCACTATTGCTTGCTGAATTGGTCGGAGCCAGTCCGTGTTGAAGCCCAAAGCGCTTGAGCCTCGTCAGCTTCGCTGACATCAGTCTCGTGCAAGAAATGGGCGTCAATGACAGGATTCCCCGGTTCCCCCCTCATTTGCCCTACCCATGCAACAACGGTTCCGAACTTCTCATAAGTAGCCGCAAATGCTACTCTGTCACCATTCGCCCAGCCAACAACCGGAGCCTTAATCTCAACACCGCCGTCACTCACGCCTGAATCAAAAGTGCCGGTGAGCGTGTTGCCCTTTTGGGTGAGTTCAAGAACCGAGTTTTTCGTGTTTGTCCATTTGCCGTTAAAATCCATGCGTCTTATCCCTTCATCTAGGCATTTACGAAAGCAGCTGTGCAATCAATCCCAACATAGAGTGCTGTGCTTCCTAAAACAACCCATGCATACTGTGGACTATAACTCCCTGCCAGTTACCAAGGATCACCAAAAACCGTAGAAAACTTTTAGTCATAAACCCTTGGCGAAATCCCAGTAGATTTTGTCACGTTTTTGGCCATGTACTGAGGTGGCGGACCTTAGCCGCGCCGCAGCTAATCAGTAAAGAGGGCTCAAACCAGTCATCCGACAACTCTAGTCGAATGACTGTTCAGAGTTCGGCATCTTGAAACTAGAAAAGTGGGACACTTTAGGCTGATGTTCTATGATCGTTCATGGCCTAAAATGCATGGTGGGACAGTAAAAAGCCAATAAAAACAATGACATCACTATCCTACCGGGCCTACCAAAATAAATTTCTGCCATAATCTGAAGAAGAAAGTAAGCGTCCACACGCGTCCG
>DFBP01000079.1:0-1470 GCA_002366685.1 Rhodobacterales bacterium UBA3077
TGCCCGTGCCCCGCACGGGCAGCGCCCGATCCGCCCCCACGGGCGGGCGCTTCTCGCCCACCCTCGGATCGGGCTCTGCCCTATGTTCGAGCGGTTCACTCTCGACCACGCCAGCTATTCCAGCCGTTTACCCTCCCAGGCTCAGGCACTGCCCTTTGTCTAAACGTCACGCCAAAATCTCCACGTGCATTTCTATGTTGCATGTGCAATGATGCACTGCAACATAGATCTAACGGAGATTGGCATGACCGGTAGAGCCATTACCATCGCCCAGCAAAAGGGCGGCAGCGGCAAAACAACGTTAACGGCGAACCTCGCTGTCGGCTTTGCAACGATGGGCCTCAAGGTTGCGATCATCGATACCGACCCGCAAGGCACATTGGGTAGGTGGTTTATGGCGCGCCAAGAATTGATGCCCGACCCCAAAATGGAGTTTGCCACCTCTTCCGCATGGGGCATTGGATACGAAGTCGGCAAACTGGCCAAAGCTCATGACATCGTGCTGGTAGACACGCCGCCAAAAGCGGATAGCGACTTGCGGTCAGCCTTGCGAAAAGCCTCCCTGATGCTCGTCCCTGTCGCCACCAGCCATGTGGATTTGTGGGCCACCGAAAGCGTGCTGGACATTGCACGGCGTGCCGAAACGCCTTCAATGCTGGTTTTGAACCGTACCCGCGCGGGCACGAGGTTAGGTAAGGAAATCGCCGAAAAGTCTGCCGAGATTGATGCCGCTCTGGCAAAAACCACCCTCGCTAACAGGATTCTCTATGCAGAAGCACTCGGGCGCGGTCTAGGCGTGCAAGATGCAGCCCCAAAAGGGCCCGCGGCCCTCGAAGTGGCGGCCCTGACCCGAGAAGTTCTCGACAGCTTGCCAAAATAAAAACCCCCGGCCTTTCAGCCGAGGGTTTCTAATTCATAAACGGTTAGCCCGTTTCTACCAGTCTTCGCGGGTAATAATGCGGGTTTTTACCGGCAGTTTCATCGCCGCAAGGCGCAGGGCCTCTTTGGCAACGTCTTCGTTCACACCGTCAAGTTCGAACATGATCCGGCCCGGCTTCACTTTGCAAACCCAACGGTCAACAGAGCCTTTACCTTTACCCATACGAACTTCGATAGGTTTGGCGGTTACAGGTACATCAGGGAAGATGCGGATCCATACACGGCCTTGGCGTTTCATGTGACGGGTCATGGCACGACGTGCAGACTCGATCTGGCGAGCCGTTACCCGCTCCGGTTCAACCGCCTTCAGGCCATATGTGCCGAAGTTCAGGTCTGATCCGCCTTTGGCAAGGCCGTGGATGCGGCCCTTAAACTGCTTGCGGAATCTTGTGCGCTTTGGTGAAAGCATATCTTTTCTCCTTACGAGAGGCTACGTCCTCAGCGGCGCTGTGGACGTGGGCCTCCACCTTGCTGCATTTCGTTCAGGCGGCGGTCACGCGCGGCTGGATCATGTTCCATGATCTCGCCTTT
>DFBP01000079.1:1557-4424 GCA_002366685.1 Rhodobacterales bacterium UBA3077
ATGTTTTCGGCTACCAAAGCAGCGTCAATATCAGGCTTGCGTACTTCAACGATGTTGAGGTGCAGCTCGCTATCGGTGAACTTGGCCAGCTTTTTGCGCAACACTTCGATATCGGCGCCTTTTTTGCCGATAATCACACCGGGGCGGGCAGCGTGGATTGTCACGCGGCACTTGCGGTGCGGGCGCTCGATGATCACGCGGCTGATGCCGGCTTGGGTTGCATTTTTCTTCACATAGTCACGAATGGCGAGGTCTTCGTGCAGAAGCTTGCCATACTCTTTGCCTTCGGCGTACCAGCGGCTTTCCCATGTGCGGTTGATCTGCATCCGCAGGCCAATTGGGTTAATCTTATGTCCCATTACGCTTGCTCCTCAGATGCTGCGCGTTCGCTCACTACAATTGTCAGTTCGCTGAACGGCTTCAAGATTTTGCCAAACCGGCCACGAGCGCGTGGGCGTCCGCGTTTCAGAGTGATGTTTTTGCCAACATAGGCTTCGGAAACGTAAAGCTCGTCTACGTCGAGGCCGTGGTTGTTTTCTGCGTTGGCAATCGCCGACTGCAGGCATTTTTTCACATCACCAGCGATCCGCTTTTTCGAAAAAGTCAGGTCGGTCAGCGCTTTATCAACCGGTTTGTTGCGGATCATTGCCGCAACGAGGTTGAGTTTGATCCCGGAAGTCCGCATCATTTTGGATTTGGCCATAGCCGAACCTTCAGATACGCGGCGGGCGTTTTTCTTTTGTCCCATGATCTACTTCCGCTTCGCTTTTTTGTCCGCAGCGTGCCCGTAATAGGTGCGCGTAGGAGAATATTCACCAAACTTCTGGCCGATCATGTCTTCGGTCACATTCACGGGAATGTGCTTGCGGCCGTTATAAACGCCGAAAGTCAGACCCACGAATTGTGGCAGAATGGTCGAACGACGCGACCAGATTTTGATAACTTCATTGCGGCCGCTTTCGCGTGAGGCTTCGGCTTTCTTAAGCACATAGCCATCAACAAACGGGCCTTTCCATATAGAACGAGCCATATCTTAACGCCCCTTTTTCTTGGCGTGACGGGAACGCAGGATATATTTATCCGTTGTTTTGTTCGAACGGGTTTTTGCACCCTTGGTTGGTTTACCCCAAGGCGTAACAGGGTGACGACCACCACTTGTACGGCCTTCACCACCACCATGTGGGTGATCAACAGGGTTCATAACCACACCACGCACAGACGGGCGGATGCCCTTGTGGCGGTTACGGCCAGCTTTACCAAGGTTTTGGTTGCTGTGGTCAGGGTTTGAAACCGCGCCAACAGTTGCCATGCACTCTTGGCGAACCAAGCGAAGCTCGCCTGATTTCAGGCGGATCTGCGCGTAGCCACCATCACGGCCAACAAACTGAGCGTAAGTACCGGCTGCACGAGCGATCTGCCCGCCTTTGCCTGGCTTCATCTCGATGTTGTGGATAATGGTACCAATTGGCATGCCCGAGAAAGGCATTGCATTACCCGGCTTAACGTCGGCTTTGGTCGAGGCTACAATCGAGTCACCAACAGCCAAGCGCTGAGGGGCCAGGATGTAGGCTTGGGTGCCGTCTTCGTATTTCAAAAGCGCAATAAACGCGGTCCGGTTCGGGTCATACTCAATCCGCTCTACGGTCGCAGGTACATCAAGCTTGTTGCGCTTGAAATCCACGATACGATAGAGCCGTTTGGCCCCGCCGCCTTGGCGGCGCATGGTTATCCGTCCGGTATTGTTCCGGCCACCGCTTTTGGTCAAACCCTCAGTGAGGGATTTGACCGGGCGGCCTTTCCAGAGTTCCGAACGGTCGATCAGAACCAGCCCGCGCTGGCCTGGCGTTGTCGGCTTATACGACTTCAATGCCATCTTACTGTCTTCCGTTTCTAAAAGTTAAAGGCCGGTTGTCACGTCGATGGTGTTACCCTCGACCAGTGTGACATAGGCTTTTTTCACGTCTTTACGCTTCCCGAGTTGCCCCTTGAAACGCTTGGTTTTACCTTTGGTGATCGTGGTATTAACCGCTTTCACCTTCACATTAAAGAGGCTTTCGACAGCTTCTTTAATCTGTGGTTTATTGGCTTCAATCGCCACTTCAAAAACCACAGCGCCATTCTCAGACGCCATTGTGGCTTTCTCGGTGATGATCGGACGACGGATTACGTCATACTGTTCAGCTTTAGTGCTCATGACAGGCGAGCCTCCAATGCTTCAACGGCGGCTTTGGTCAGCACAAGCGTGTTGGATTTGAGAATGTCGTAAACATTCGCACCCATGCTTGGCAATACATCAACGCCGTCAAGGTTACGTGCAGCACGGGCGAAGTTTTCATTCACTTCCGCACCGTCAATCAACAAAACCTTGGTCCAGCCGAGCGCCTTGATGGTGTTCGCCAGCGCATTGGTTTTGCCGTCTGCTACTTCTGCGTTTTCGATGATAACCAACTCGCCAGCGCCAACTTTGGAGCTAAGAGCGTGCTTCAGGCCGAGCGCGCGGAATTTTTTGGTTAGGTCGTGGGCGTGCGAACGCGGGGTCGGACCTTTGTAAACACCACCACCGCGGAAAATCGGAGCCGAGCGGGCGCCGTGGCGCGCGCCACCAGTGCCTTTTTGGCGATAGATTTTCTTGGTAGAATAGTTTGAGTCGGACCGGGTTTGCACAGAGTGCGTACCTTGCTGGCGCTTGGCCAGTTGGTAGCGCACAACGCGGTGCAAAATGTCGGCACGAGGTTCAAGACCGAAGATCGCATCGTTCAGATCGATGGAACCGGCTTTCTTGGTGTCGAGTTTGATGACGTCAGTTTTCATTCGTCTGCGCCCCCTTCTTGTGCTTCAGCAGCAGGTGCTTCAGAGGCAGCGGCACG
>DFBP01000180.1:0-289 GCA_002366685.1 Rhodobacterales bacterium UBA3077
ATAGGCCCCGAGCTTGAAGTTGCGTCCGAGCGAAATACCTTCGCGCGAAAGGCAATCAATGAGGCAATGGTCTTCGACCCGGACCAGACCGCCCGCTGTCGAAAGCTGGCTCGGCGTCCGGACCCTTGCGCCGCGCGAAAGCACGATATATCGGCGCGTTAGGATAGCACCGCGTACAAGGCCGAACAGAGTTGCCGAGGCTCTCGTGGCAAGCACCGCGACAGGCACGTCCGGGTCGAGCGTAAAGGGCCGACCAAGGACTTTTGCAATCAGGGAGATGAAAATATTG
>DFBP01000180.1:425-1593 GCA_002366685.1 Rhodobacterales bacterium UBA3077
ACCTGGTTCGCAACATAGATCCCGAAATATTGCAATCTTGAAGCACGGTCGAGACCACCCGCACCGAACATCTGGGCGCGCTCAAGGATGGCTTCGGCGGGCTGCCGGTCTACCAGAATCGCCTGCGACACGAAGTAATGGAACGGATCGAAGAATTTTGGGCGAATTCCGAACATCTCCCAGTCGATAATCCTCGCGGATCCATCAGCGGCCCTAAGCACGTTCCACCGGGTGAAATCGCCGTGTGCGTCATAGCATTCCACGCTCATATCGCGCGCAAGGGTGTCGAGAAACCCGCTGGCGGATTTTCGGGCTGCCCCGATCTGCTCCACCGTATCGTGATCCGCATGCGGCACCGTTCCGTTGGCTTTGGCCTCCCACTTAAGTTGCAGGACATCTAACGGGAAACTGGTGCAGCTGCGCGCGAAAAGCAGATCGTGCACCCGCAGGACCTCGCTATCTTCCAAACGAGCGAAAGTGGCACCACCCGGTCGGACATCCTCAATCGCAAGGGCATCACCGATCCAGAAATGCCGTGGCACAAGCTCACTCAAAACCGGCGCCTCGGCAAGCGTATTTAGAGCTGCGGCCTCGATCCGGGTCAGTTCCACTGTTGCAGGGCTGATCGGTACCTTGATGAACCAGGACTTGTCCCCGTCATTTGCATATACAACGAACTTCCTGTTAGGCCCGGGCGTGCCAAGGAAGACGCCGAGCGTGTCAAACCGCGACCGCAAGCGCTGATACAGCGATCCATCTGCGACGATCAGCGATGTTCGCCGCGATGGCAATTGTATCCCCAAGTAACCCAGCAACCGCGCCGCGCGATAGATAACCCGAGCGCGCAAATTCGCCTGTGGCCAGGTTTCCAAGTGCCAGGGCTTTCGGTACTTTGTATCGAGAAGCCAGCGCTCCCCCCCATGGCGCGGAAACACTCGGAAAGATGTTTTCTGGCCGGTGGCATTTTGAGGACCGAGCAAAGGGGTGAGATCAATCATTTTTTCATAATCTCGGCGACTATCTGCTTAACCAACCCGTCTGGTTGACCAGTATTTTCGATCGTCATTGCGCGCGGAAACAGGGCCGCGAGCGATTTGTAGGCCTCGATCTGCCGCGCTGTCTCCGCGTGTGTAACTTCCTGTTTTCTTGACTGTATTACCGAAGCCGG
>DFBP01000180.1:1646-2346 GCA_002366685.1 Rhodobacterales bacterium UBA3077
CATCCACCACCGGACTCTTCCCATCCGGTAGCGTTGGGGGTCTACCAGCAGGTCGTGAATGAAGCGGTCAAACAAAACAAGGCCGTTGCTGCGCTTCACTTTGGGAAACCCCATGTTAAACTCGAGAAGCATCAGCAAGATTTTCGCAAATACCAATCCGGCGTTGTACTGCCGCCCTTCATGCGGGTTCGTGGTAACGGTCGTTTGTCCGGTTGAACGGTAGCGTTTCAGGTAGCCGGGCGCAAAATAGTAACATTTCGGATTTATTCCCCGCGCCTCAAGGCGTTTTTCGACAAGGTTAATGAGCGTGGTCTTCCCGGCACCGTCCGGGCCGAGGAAAACAACCGATCTGACGGGTTTGTTCATTTCTTTTGGGTTTCTCGTATCAGGTTGATCACTTGTTCCGAGACAAGTGTAAGGAGCAGATCAAGATCACTTTCGCTGCCAACAGCGGTTTGAAGCGCGGGGTCTGCGGCACCAGCATCACCCCTGAGCCGGACGCAGACTGGAGCCCGCAGAAGCTTTGAAGATGAATCTGAAGAAGCGCCTTCGACGATCACGGTCTCGGCTCGGATTGCGTGCCACCACACACGCAGATTTACAAAAGACCATGGCTCGCTGGAGGCCCGGCCATCCGGTACGGTTTTAATAATAACAGGTGGGCGCATCCCGGACAGCTTCAAGAGGTTCTGAAACCGCG